>NZ_CBRA020000010.1:0-56037 GCF_000469945.2 Paenibacillus sp. P22
CGCTGGAGGTCCGTCTCGAGATCGAGACGGGGCTCAGGCGCACGGGGGGTAGCGCCGGAGGCGGCGCTGCCGCTGGCGCGGGAGATCGCGGCGATGCCCGGCCTGGACCTGACGGGCATCTTCACGTACCGCGGCGCGATGCTCGGGCGGGGCGCCGACGATGGACCTGCGGGCGGCCGGCCACGAGGAAGGCCGCATGATGGCTGCCGTCGCACAGGAGCTGCGCCGGGGAGGCGTGCCGATCCGCGACGTGAGCGTCGGCTCGACTCCGACGGCGGTGTATGCCGCCGAGATCGAGGGCGTCACGGAGATCCGGCCCGGAACGTACGTGTTCCACGACCGGATGCAGGCGGCCTTCGGCCTCTGCAAGCTGGACGACTGCGCGGCCGAGGTATGGGTGACGGTCGTCAGCCGGCCGGCGACGGACCGCATCGTCATCGACGGCGGCAGCAAGACGTTCGCGACCGATGTGCAGCCGGGCGGCGCGCCGCTGCAGCTGCAGGGCTTCGGCCATGTCGTCGGCCTGCCGCATGCCGTGTTCGAGCGGATGAACGAGGAGCATGGCATCATCCGGGTACGGCCGGAGGACGACTGCCAGCCGGGCGACCTGCTGCGCGTCATCCCGAACCATATCTGCAGCACGGTGAATCTTCATTCCAGCGTGTACATCAGCGATAAGGACGGCGGGCTGCGGAGAGTTCCGGTCGCCGCGCGCGGCTGCATTCAATAGAAGGGAGCGAAAGGCGACATGCTGGATTTAGTGCTCAAAAACGGACGCATCGTGGACGGGAGCGGCAATCCGTGGTTCCGCGGCGACGTAGGCGTGAAGGATGGAATGATTGCCGCTGTCGGCCGCGTGGACGCGGAGGCGGCGCAGACGATCGATGTTCAGGGACGCGTCATTTCCCCCGGCTTCATCGACGGCCACTGCCATTCGGATCTCATGATCCTCGACCATCCGCTCAGCGAGATCAAGCTCAGCCAGGGCGTCACCGCCGAGGTCGTCGGCAACTGCGGACTCGCTCCGGCGCCGGTATTCCCGGACCGGGAGGAGCTGCTGCGCAGCTACATTTCCCCCGTCATCGGCAGTACCCGGCATGACTGGCAGTGGAATACGGTCGGCGAATACATGGACTATGTCGCCCGATCCGCTCCGGCTGAACATATGGCGACCTACGTCGCCCATGGCGCCCTGCGGATCGCCGTCATGGGCTTCGACAACCGCCCGGCCACTGCCGCGGAGCTGCGCCGGATGAAGGAGCTGCTGGAGGAGGGGCTGCGCGCCGGCGCCATCGGCCTGTCGATCGGCCTGCTCTACTCCCCCGGCAGCTATACGTCCAAGGAAGAGCTTGCGGAGCTGTGCACGGTGCTGCCACGCTACGACGGCCTGCTGAGCACGCATATCCGCGGCGAGGGCAACAATCTGCTGCCTTCGGTGCGCGAGGTCATCTGGATCGCCGGGAAGGCGGGCATTCCGCTCCACATCAGCCATCTCAAGGCGGCCGGAAAAATCAACTGGGGCAAGGTTCTTGAAGCGATGGAGCTCGTCGAGGACGCCCGTGCCAGAGGCATGGACGTGACGGTGGACGTCTACCCTTATTCGGCGGGATCGACATCGCTGACGACGATCCTGCCTCCATGGGTGCTGGAGGGAGGCATTCCGGGAGCGCTGGAAGCGTTCCGCGACCCCGTCCTGCGGCGCCGCATCCGCGAGGAGCTCGGCCGGGAGCAGGACGGCTGGGACAATCTGGTCTGCTCCACCGGCTGGCAGAGCGTGTTCGTCGCCTCGGCCGGCGGCGCCAATGCGACCTTGGAGGGGAAGCATATCGAGGAGATCGCCGCGATGCGCGGCGTCCATCCCGCCGACTGCATGATGGATCTGCTGCTGGAAGAGGACGGCCAGGTGCCGATCGTTTACTTCCACATGTCGGATGACGACGTCCGCCAGGTCATCGCCTATCCCCGCTCCCTGATCGCCTCGGACAGCCTCACCTGCGAGACGGGCAAGCCGCATCCGAGGCTGTATGGAACGTTTCCCCGCGTCTTTGCCAAATACGTGCGCGAGGAGCGGGTGCTGACGCTGGAGGATGCGGTGCGCAAGCTGACCTCGTTCCCGGTGCAGCGCTTCCGTCTCGGCAAGCGGGGCCTGATCGTGCCGGATTATGCCGCCGACCTCGTCGTGTTCAATCCGGATACGATTCAGGATACCGCGACCTTTGCCGATCCCAAGCAGCAGCCGGAGGGCATCTCGCATGTCGTCGTCTCCGGGCGCGTCGCCATGCAGGACGGCGTGCATACCGGAGAGCGCGCCGGAGGCTTCCTCCGCGCAGCCTCATGCGCCTGCGGCAGCGGGCATGGACATCCATGAGACAGCCCTGCCAAACGGACGGCCAAGGTCTCGGAGCCATATGATTCCATTCGAGCATGCCGAACAGCATGCAGTTTTTTGAGACCTCAAGCACTGCCCATTATAGTTCCTGATGAAAGGATCGATGAACATGTCTAAAATCGACCAACGCCTCGCCGAGCTCGGGATCACGCTCCCGGAGCTTCCGGCGCCGAAATTTTCCTACATACCGGTCAATCAGACCGGCAACCTGATCTACACATCCGGCTTCGACTGCCGCATCGACGGCGTTCTCATGCATGAGGGCAAGGTCGGCTCCGACCTGACGATACAGCAAGGCCAGGAGGCCGCCCGCCAGATCGTCATCAACCTGCTTGCGGCGATGAAGGCTTATCTTGGCGACCTTGACCGCGTCGTCAAAATCGTCAAGCTGCTCGGCTTCGTGAACAGCGCTCCTGGCTTCGGCGATCAGCCTTACGTCATGAACGCCGCCTCCGATCTGCTCATCGAGGTGTTCGGCGAGAACGGACGCCATGCCCGCAGCGCCATCGGCACGAGCGACCTGCCGTTCCATACGCCCGTGGAGATCGAGCTGATCGCCGAAATCCGCGAGTAGAGCCTAGTCGGACAGGCCATAAGGCCTGCCTGTCCCGCATATTGGGGATGTCCCATAAGTCATGAAAATGGCTGAGGGGCATCCCTTCGCTTGTTTGAGCGGGCCGGCTCCAATGAAAGCGGGGCAAGCTCGCCTCAAATCATCGACGGGCTGAATAATCCGCTCCCGCACTCGGGGAACCTATAGGGCAATCATTATGATTCCTTAGGAGGCCGACATCTATGTCAGGACGAAACAGCAAGCCGAAAAACTCAGGTCCCGCAGGGCATCCCGGAAGGCTGGATCAGTTCGGAGCCAAGCTGGGCTCCAGCAACGAGGTTGAATTCGCCGAGGCTCTGGGACAAGCATGCCGCACAGGAGAGAAAAACGATAAAGCTGAAAAGGATACCAAATAAATCCACCCAAAAGCGCGCCGCAGTTCATCTGCGCCGCGTTTTTTTCTTCCCTTCCGCTGTGATTCGCTTCAATAATCGTTGCGCTGTTCATTTCCATCAAGGCCGTCTTAAGCGAATCTAGGCTCTCCCTTTCTCCCCGTAATGTTCCTGCGAATCAAAAGTCGATTTCCTGGGAAATGACAGACGGAATGTCGAAGGAAGGCGGCTGCGGAGCAGATCATGAATTTTTTTCCAAACCCAACTTAATATACATATTGATCATTACTTCACATAATGGACGTAATGTCTTATACTTAACCTGCAAGGCTAAAGCGGTTACAAGAGCCGCTGCAGGACCAACCTTTATCCGAGAGGAGATTTTTATATGGCGCGTTTAGAGGGTAAAACAGCCATTGTAACCGGTGCGGCAACCGGCATGGGAGCGGAGGAGGCCCGCCTGTTCGCCCGCGAGGGAGCCCGGGTCGTGATGACGGATGTGAATATCTCCGAGCTGGAGAAGGTCGCTGCCGAGATCAGGACGGCTGGCGGCGAGGCAACAGCGATCAAGCATAATGTAGCTTCCGAGGAAGAGTGGCAGCATGTCGTCGACGAGGCTGTCCGCCTCTACGGCAAGGTGGATATCCTCGTCAACAATGCGGGCATTGCGTCGACGCGCACGATTGCGAGCTTCGACCTGACGGAATGGAACCGCGTCCTGGACATCAACCTGACCGGCTGTGTCCTCGGCATGAAAGCTGTCATTCCGGAGATGCAGAAGGCCGGCTCCGGTTCTATCGTCAACATCTCCTCGATCGGCGGAATCGTCGGCATGGCCGGATCGAGCGCCTACACGGCGGCCAAGGGCGGCCTCCGCACGCTGACCAAAGCAGCGGCGGTCGAGTACGCCAAGCAGAGCATCCGCGTCAACTCCGTCCATCCCGGCATCATCGTCACTCCGATGACGGAGCCTTCCATGAAGGACGCGATGCCGTTCTACCAGACGTTCACACAGCTTCCTTACATGGGCAAGCCGGAGGATGTCGCCTACGGCGTGCTGTTCCTCGCTTCCGACGAAGCCCGCTTCATGACCGGCGCCGAGCTGGTCATCGACGGCGGCTGGACGGCGCTCTAAGCCAGAACAAGCAGCAAGGCTGTTCCAAGATCGCATTGCGTGATCAGGAACAGCCTTTTTTACGTCGGACGGTCTTTTTGTTCCGGCAGCACCTTATAGGGACCGAGTATGGACAGATTCATCAGCTGGGCGGCGATATCCCTTTCCTCGTACGGCATCTGCTTCTCAATCCACCAGATGACGACCTCGAGAATGGCGGCTTCCGCGTATTTGACGGCAACCTCGCGCCTTGCCGTGAGCAGGCTGTCGTCGGGCTGGGCAAAGGCCATGCCGTCCGATACGAAGTCGTGGATGACATTCAGCATTCCCGAAGCAAGCTGGGGCACTCGATTGCGGACCAGCATGGCATAGTAGACGGAATAACGGTCGCTTATATGATGGAACAGCTTCACAAAGCTTGGATGCGGCTCGCCGCGGAGATAATCGAACCCTTCGCCATCGGCCTCGGAGGTCGAGACGGCATCCCGGAGCTCCTGCAGAAGCTCGCCGATATATTCGTCCAGCAAAGCCTGCTTGTCCTCGTAATGCAAATAGAATGTCGCTCGTTTGATCGTCGCCTGATCCGTCGCGAATGGCGGCCCGCAGCCTCCATTCCCCGCCCTGCTCCGGCTCCGCCAGCTGCAGGGCGACGCGGAACGGAAACGTATCCTTGCGCAGCCCGATTCCGATATACCAGTCTTCTTCGGACGGCGACTTGCGCTCCAGCACCTGGCCGGTCGCCCTCTCCAGATCATGCCATGCATTGCGGACGGTTCGGCTGCCCTCGATAAGCTCTTCCACAGCCGCGCTCAGCCATTCATGGACGACCGCCTCCCGATGGGGCTCGACGGCATCTATGGCCGGCTCCCAGCCTTCCCGCAGCCGCCAGCTTCTGCGCAGCTCCGACCAGCCCTGCCAATCCGGCTCGAACGCCCCGTCCAGCAGCGCTTGGCGAATCAGTCCGGCATAACGGGCAAGCCTGAGCAGCTCATCGTCGTACTCGATCGCCAGCAGCCGCACAGGCTGCGGCATGGCCAGGTAATCGCACGCGAGCAGCGGCGCAATGAGCAGGGACCTGCCCGCGCCGGTGCCGGGATCGGCTTCCAGCTGCTCCACTTCGGCTCCATACCAGGAAGGAGCGTGCCAGGCAAATAACAGATCGCGCAGCCTGGCGTCGAACTCGCCGGGCTCGGCAGCATGCAGCTGGATGCCGCTGCCGGTCCAGCGGCCGCTCAGCCTGATCGGCTTGGCCGTAGATAGTCCTCTCATCATTTCAGCAGGCTTCCTTTCCTCAGTTCCTCCTGGAGCGCCCGCATCCGCTGGTATTTCAGCGCGATTCGGGCCATATAGCGTTCCCAGGCTTCTGTATTCCGTTCGGCCTGGTACAGCTTCTCCAGCTTTTTGAGCTGCTTCACAGCCATCCGGTAGCTCTGGCGGTTGCGGATGCCGATCCAGCTCTCCACAGACTGGTGGTAGAGCGGAATCAGCATCGCAGGCGCAAGCTTGGCGACGGAACGGACATCCGCCGGATCGAGCTCGTCTGGCCTCAAGCCCATCGCAAGCTGCAGATCCGCCCATTGCTCGAAGCTGCCCTTATCCAGAAGCTGGTCGGACAGCGCCATATAGGAGAAGGGCAGCTTTTGCACCAAGTATTCCATCCAGATCGGGTTGTCGCTTTGCTCCATGTCCGCGCTCCTGCACAAAAGCAGAAACGGCTGGATCGCCGAGCCGCCCCGCTTGCCGTCCGTCGTCTTGGACAGATAGTCCATCCAGATGGCGAGTCCTCCCCAATCTTTGCTGTCCAGCCGCTTCCTCGCCGTATCGAGCGCCAATCCGGCCGCCGGATCGGATGGTCCCTGCAGCAGCAGATCAACGGCTTGCCGGTCATGGCCGCGGAACGCCTCCAGATGCGCCAGGGCAATGATGGGGAAATAGATCCTGGAATCTCCGTCGGCTCCGCCCCTTTCGTCCTGAGGCCGGCGGACGTCGTTCGCACCCGGCTCCGGAAGGAGCTCATCGGATGCAGCCTGCCTCGCCTTGCTCAGGATGGAGCGGAGCTGATCCGTCTCCCTCTCCATCCAGTCGTCCCTTGCATGAAGCTTCTCCGCCAAGGCATAGTAGAGCCGGTCCCAACGGAACAGCTTGCCGGCCGTATCGGCTCCCCGCTCGCGGAGAAGCCCGGTCAGGAAGTCGAGCCACTCCAGCTGCCTGCCCTTCATCAGGGACGGCTCGAGCTCCCCGGCCAGCGCATAGAAATGATCCACCCATGGCTCCGCCATTCGGGTGAAGCTCATCTCCTGATAATAACGGCTGAAAGCATCCGCTAGCCGCAACGCGCGCTCCGCCTGCTCGAGGACGAACAGGATCGAAGCCATCCAATGAAGCTTCTGCAGCGGCTTCGGCCAGTCCCGGGCCGAGCCTTTGAGCGCCGACAGCACCGGCTGCAGCGGATGGAGAGTATGCTTGCAGCCGTGCCAGGTCTCTCCGTACGATCTGTCCATCCATTCCAGCCACTCCTCCGGACTGGCTTCCTCCCCGGGAGAAGAGGTCTGGCCGGACGGACGGCCGGAGCTCGAAGGCTCCGCATTCGAGCCGATGCGGCTGATCGTCACCGGTCCGCCGCCGGTAAGCCGCTCGAGCGCCCGCTCCGCATCGCCGCCGTTCTCCTGCAGGCCTTTGAAGAATACGGCCGCCATATGCTTGCACCATCCGCTGACCGGACAATCGCAGCTGCAATCGTCATGCCTGGTTCCCAGCATCACCATGTAATCATGCTGCCGCTGACGACGGCAGCCAGCTTGGAGCCGACCATTCGAACCGCGGCGACCTTGCCCCTGCTGGAATAGTCCCAGCCTCGACGGATGGCATCCGGCCGCATATATTTGGAGATCATTGCCTCCATGTCCATGAAGAAGGGATTCACCCTGCTGTCCGTGCCCATTCCCTTCCCCCTCCGCTTCTGTTCGGCATTCTTATCATTATACCAAAAAAAGAACAAAAAAAAGAGCAAGGACGGCTTATGCACATGCCGCAATGCTCTTCTTTTTCTTTTTGGAGCTTCAGCTCAGCCGGCGTTTTTGCGCAAGAAGCACAGAAGCGCCCAGCGCCTTTCCTGGCGCTTTTTGTAGCGCGGCAGCATCCGGTACAGGCGAAGCCCTTCCTCGCAGGCCTCCTTCGCCTGCTCCGAACGGCCGAGCTCGCTCTGCAGCCGGCCCATCCTGTAGTAGCCTTCGCAGGAAGAGGACTGGATGCGGCTGAACGCCTCCAGCTCCCGCAGCGCCTTCTCCTTGTCCGAAGCCGCAAAGTATGCCGCCAGACGCAGATGCGGCTGCCCGTACTTCACTCTCGGGTTCAGCTCCAGCGCCTTGCGGATGCAGGCTTCACCCTCTTGCGGCTGCCCCGTATGCAGCAGGCTCGTGCCGTAATCGTCCCAGAACTCGGCCGACTCCTCCATGACGAGCGTTTCCTTGAGCGGCTCCAGCGTCCTGCGCGCTTCTCCGTACTTGCGGCGGTCCAGGAGCAGCTTGGCGAGCTCCAGGCGGGAGCCGCTGTTGCTCGGATTGGCGTCGATCTCCCTGCGGAGCGCGGCTCTCCGGCTGCGGGCGCGGATCGGCTTCAGCAGGCTCGGCGTCAGGCCGATGAATCGGCGATCCAAAATATACAGGACGGCAAGCAAGACGATCAGGGCAAGGAAGGGATTGCCGAGAAGAGTCCATAACAAGCCGAACAGCAGGAAAATTTTCATGGATAAGGCAGCCCCGTTTCTCCCTAAGAATGCAAGTTGTCCATCAGCCCACATCATAGCATATGCCGGCGGTTTGGAAAATCGGAGGAAGGCGAAAAAGCGCGGCCCGTCTCCTCCTTCCGCAATGTATTCCGGCTGATGCGCCCATTTCCGCAATCAGCCGCACCCTGCAGGGCGGTTGTTCATAAGATAAGTTGACTGTATCCCTTAACCTTGTTGTATCCCACAAAAACCCGAGCAAGGAGGGGTGGCATTTTGAAGGGCACCGATCACAAAAACAAATTTCTGCTGACTCACCGGGAACGCGAAGTATTCGAACTACTGGTCCAGGACAAGACGACAAGGGATATCGCGCAGCTGCTGTTCATCAGCGAAAAGACTGTGAGGAACCATATCTCCAACATCGTATATTTTCAAGTACGCAAAAAAAATCCTGGAGCTCAAAAGCGCCCCAGGAAGCTATGGATATCAACTTCGCCGTCCTTATCGATTTCTATTCGCTGAATCAACTTGCTCAGCGGACCCCTTACCAGCTCAACATCATCCAAATTGGTGATGGACTTCAATGCATTCACACTCTTTCCGACTTCTTTCAAGACCCGTTCCTTATTCTTGAGTTCTTCGGATCGTTTATTAAGCCCCATCAACTTGAGTTCGCTTTCCTTAATCTCCTTCTCGTATTGACTCTTCTCGAATTCATACTGCTCCGTGTCGATCTCGTCGTTCATACTCTGACGCCGAATCTCAAACAGTAGCCGGCGGTTGTTACTGATCTGTTTCTCCAACTTCGTGATGTCCTTCTCGAAATCCTTAGCTTGGATGGTCAGTTGCTTTTCTGCTGCCTTGTCCAATCCTTCAATACCCTCACCTACACGCGAGAGGCGTTCGATGATCTGTTGAATTAAACCGTCTCGTAATTCGTAGTATGGAACCCAACTCGAATTGTCGCATCCGTTGACGCCTTGCCTGCGCCGCTTACTGCACATGAGATATCGATAGTAGGTCATATCTCCGCTTTTACGCTCGCGGCCGCTTGCCATTGTGACCATCGCTGAGCCGCAATGCTTGCAGAATATAAGCTTGGCAAAGACGTTTACATACGATCGTCTTCCTCCGCGGCTGCCGCCGCCTCTGATAAGTCTTATACGCTGAGCTTCGTCAAAGAGTTCCTTTGATACGATCGCCTCATGGGTTTGGAACTCAGTCTTCTCCCATGCCCCCTTATCCCGCTGCACCAGCTTCTTCCGGCGATTCTGAAGATCATTCACATCTTCATAGACCTTGATAGACTCCATCTTTCCGTAAACGAGAAAGCCGGTATAGTTCTCATTTTGCAGGATCCGCTGAACTGACGATAAGCCCCATACCCCGCCTTTGGAGCTTGGAATCCCCAAATCGTTTAAATATACGGTCAGGCTTTTTTCTCCCATGCCTTGGTTGACATACCGATCATACAGGTCACGGACTACCGCGGCCTCTTCAGGTACGACTTCAAGTGTTTTCCTTCCATCGACAACGACCTTCTTATATCCGTATGGAGGAACTGAACCAGTGAAGTTTCCCTTCTTGGCGGACTGCCGGATGCCGCGTTTTGAGGACTTACTCGTATTCTCGGACTGTTGCTGGTTAACCGAGGAGATCATAGTGAAGACCATCTCGTTATCCTCTTTGCCTGAATCATACATATCCTCAATTGATATCACCCGAACACCGAGGGCATTGACGAGAATCCTTTTCAGAGAAATTGCGTCCAGCGTGTCCCGGCTGAAACGGGAGAGAGAGGCAAAATAGATGGTATTGAATTTCCTCTGTTTCGCATCCTCAACCATCTGCTGAACATCTTCCCGTTCAATTATATTGGTCGCTGTGCCTTTGTCCGTATAAACTTGATCGATATCCATGTTGTCCGAAAGAGCACGTTCGCGGATCAGGCCTTCCTGATGCTCTGGGCTGTCTTTTTGGGCATCTTTAAGAGTAGAGACGCGAACATAAGCCCGCGCCTTTGAATTGATATTATTTTTATGCATTAGAACACATCACACCTTCAAGTGGTTACGGATAATTTCTTTAAAGCCTATCTTAAAGGATGCTCCATGCCTTGCCAACACAGAACTTACATTCGGGTTGAGAGCTTGATAGATTGCCTCTACGGGATCTTCGTCGGTGGGGATCCAGTTGTACTTGAGTTGGAGCTTTTTTCTGGGTTTCTTGCCGGACTCGTTTTGTCCCATTCGCATCACCCTGTATATTTTATGAGCGAGGGCTCGGCAAACTTGCCGACCCAGGCTCTTTATGTGTTAATGATTCCTTGTCAGGTCCTTGACCTGGAGCAACCGGAAGTCGTGGAAAATGAATGCGAGGCGGTAGAAAGCGCGGAGCCGGATCTCCATATAGCGGTTTTTTCCCATTGGCATGTCCGTCTGGAAGACGTCGAGATCACGCTTGTACTCATCCTGCATGTATCGGAAGTCAATTAGAGTGCGTTCGGTAACCGGGAGCTTACGAACGCCAGCCCTGACCTTGTCCATGAAGATTCGGCGGCGCTCGGGTTCGTCAACGTTGTACATGGCGATGCTACCCGTCTGGTCGCTCGTCGTACCAGTGTAGCTGCGGGGGATGTCGGAGTAACTGGCGATCGTGCTCGCCTCGCGCTCCTCGAAGGTGATGCTTTTGTAGAAGAGATATTTCTCGAAGACGGCCTCGATGGCAGCCTGCGTCTTCTTACCGTCCAGGTCGTTCAGGTTCGGCAGCGGACCAAGATCGAATTCCTGCTGCACTTCGGCTCACCTCCAGCTAAAAGGGGCCGAAGCCCCTCCCTATTTATCTAAGCAGCCACCATGCCGCCAGCCAAAAACAGAAGCACAACAGGAGTACGGCCAGCGCGCCCCAATTGAGCCTGCGCATCAGAACGGCTCCGGATCATCCACGTCATGCATCGGGTCGTCGGCTGCTGGAGCATCGCTTTCGGCTGCCGCTGCGGCCTGCTCGAGAGTCAGCTGCCGGCTTTCGTCCCACTCCTCGTCGACATCGACGGTTCCGTCCGGATTGATCTTCCCTCGGACTCCATCTCGCGGCAGCTCCGGCGGTTCTCCTTGAGCAGCGACGTCATCGATTGTGAGTTGATCTTGGTTCGTTGCATTCAGCGCCTTGGAGAGATTCTTCACATCGTCCATGACAATGCCGTGACGACGGATGACGTTGTTGAATGCCTCGATGTCCGGCGGGATCGACTTGAGAATCGGCCTGCCGTCAGCTGCTTCCTTTGTATCGCCGTCCTTGTTCGTTGAAACCTCCAACGAGTAAAGCTGGTGATCGAGGATGTAGCGCTTCTGGGCTGGGTTCATCGCGAACCACATATCAGCGTTGAGGATGAGAGCGGCGTCGCGGCCCGTCTCCTGGCGGTAGAGTTCACTGAAGATCGTGAACTTGCCGAACACCGTCTTGCCCTTCGCCTTCCATCCGCCGTGGCGCAGCTTGATGATGATCTCCGAATCCTGCAGGTCCTGGTGATGCTTTTCGATCAGTTCTTGCAGCAGGTCGTATGCCTCCTGCGGTGCGTCGGACAGGTACTTTTCCTTCTTTGGTGCTCGTGCCATCTATGTTTGCTCCTCTCGCGGGTTAGTCCCCGATAAAATGATGATTCATGGGCTCGCCTTGGAACTCGATGCAGGCGTAATCTTGCTCACCTACCGCTTCACTCTCAAATGGACAGCGGCCGGCGTCAAAGTGGGCGCATTCACCGCACGTCTCCATTGTCTGCCTCCGATCTCAGCGCCAGTATGGCCGCTATGGTGATGGCGTGGGGGGCTGATTCAGACTCCTCAGCCACAGAGGCGACGTATCGATTTAGCCCTACGTCCCACTTGTCAAACCTGGCTCCATGGCCGCCAGAGTCAAGGGACTGCAAAATGTAGTCCCACCCCCGCCGCCGCATCTCCTCGATTACCTGTCCGGCGCCTTCCCAGGTGGCGGACGGTTGCCAATCAATCGACTGCCCGCTCGGCTTGCGCACGACGTAGCGGTTCCCGTACCGTACGACTACGCCCTGCGCGTGATCGGTTTGTTGCCGCCGCTGTAAGTCTTCCTGCTCTGTTATGGCTTTGTATCCAAGCGCCCGTGCCAGCTCCGCATCCAACTCCGGCCCCGCAGGCATCGTCCTAATGTCCATTGGGGGCCTCCTCGACTTTTTTGAGGAACTCAGTTGCGAAGCCGCCGAAGTAATCTTCAAGCAGCACGACCTCCGAGCCGCAAAGGTCCCAGGGGTTGGAGCGCACTGTCCATACACGATCCTTGTACTTGCGTTCCTCATAGCATCCTGACATGATTACCTTGTCGCCAGGGCTAAGCGGCCGATCAAGATTAACCCAAATAACTGCCCCTTGCGGATGATCGTATGGCCGCGGCGTCTCGTAAATCACCGGATCTTGCAGCACCCAAGCCCAGGGTGTACGGTACGGAATTGCACCGAGCGGGACAAGATGCTTGTGCTGGTTTGCGACGAGCAGGTCTGGATCATCCTCGCCGTGAATCGGGATACAATCCACCAGATCCACCGTGCCGTAGACCCGACCGCTGCCGCTCTTGATAATGCCAACCCGGCCCCGGATGTGCGTTTGCCTGCTGCGGATTTCCCAGGTCTTCATCCCGCTTAGGATGAGATCAGCCCAATAAGGTTTGATGATGAGTCCCTTCATCCCTCTCCCTCCTTGAGCAGCCCTCTCAGTTGGTCCTCCGCCGCTCTATGTGCCTTTGCCAAGAAGCTTTCTCGCTTCAGCCCCTCACGGACTTCCGACTGGAGCGCCTTCACTTCTTCTTTGGCCTCTCCCAGCTGCTGACGGTACTGGTCTACCTCATCCCGTGCCTTGCGCCTCTCGTCCATCTCCTGCATGTGCAGGTTGTGCTCGTGCTGGACCTGCTGCCGTAGCTGGTCGTTCTCGGCCTGTAGGCGCTTAACTCTCTCCTCTTCCTCTATCCATTTTCTATGATTGTGCTGAGCTAGATTTCTCAAACTTGCTCGGCTCTCATCCAGAATGTCTGTTTCCGGCTGTACCTCGTTGGTCAGACGGTTTCTAACGGATTTGACCTCAGCCTGCGTGAATGCCTGCAACTTTGTCAGCCGCTCTATCTCCGCCGTCATGGGCTTGGGCTGCTGTTCGTTACTCATGGGGGATCGGAACCTCCTTGAGATCAATAAATCCATGTTGTTGGCTGTGTTTACTGCAAGCATTGACCGAGATTAAGCCGTCCTTATTCTTCGGCCCAAACGCCATACCGCGCGTTGTTGCTCTGGCAAAGCATCCGGTATGGTCGCATAATGCCACAGGCTGTTCGTCACTCATGGGCGACCTCCTTGCTCCGGCGATCCAGTTCCCGCCGCGTGGCCCGCGCGTCGCGGAACCATTCCGGGCGTTCCATCGCCATGACCCACATGCGGTACAACACTTCAATTTGATCGACTTTGTTCACTTCCTATCCCTCCTTGGGAAGCCTTAGCCTCTAAACTATCGTTACGACTTCTTCGTTCTCCTCATCAAAAACAGCGACCCAAGGAACTGTCTTCAACTGCTTGCCGCATTTGCATTTGAGCTGCTCGAAATGACCTTCGCCACCCTTGACCCAATCTTTGAAATCATAATCGGCGTATTCAAAATGCATTGGCCCCTTGCAGGCCGGACACGAAAAAGTCAGTACTGGCATCCTTACATCCTCCTTGTATGGGAAGCCTTAGCCTCCCTGTGTTGTGCCTAAAACTGCATTTGCGGCTGCACCGTGGCTGTCCGCCGCCGTGCGATGTCGATGTACTGCTCGCCGAGCTCGATGATAGTGCAATCCCTCTCTTGCTCTAGCGAGACCTTAAGCGTCGTGCCGGAGCCGCCAAAGGGGTCCAGCACCTTCCCGCCGGGCGGCGCCCCGGCGATAATGCACGGCTCGATCAGCTTTTCGGGGAAGGTGGCGAAGTGAGCTTCGGGAAATGGCTGAGTGGCCACCGTCCAGACGCTGCGCTTATTTCGCATGCCGCTGTATTCGACATCCTCGCGATCTGAACGATGCTGCGCTGGTTGGCCGGGTGGTGGAGACTCTTTTACATTGCGAGCAAAAGAGTTCGCCTTGCTCCTACCCTGACGATGAACCGTCCCGTGGGATCCGGACTCCGTATCCCAGCCTGCAGGAACTTTGAAATTGCCTCGCGCTTTCCGCTTGCCGCCGTCCTGATTGTCGAATGTGCTGCCTTCCGTGTAGGAACCGCCACGAAAGCCATTTGCCCATTCGTCCTGGACACCCGGTTCCTTGATCGCTTGGTTGTCGTAGTAATATCGCTCCGATTTGCTCAGCAGGAACATGTACTCATGAGCTTTGGTGGGCCGGTCCCGTACGCTCTCCGGCATCGGGTTTGGTTTGCTCCAGATGTTGTCCATCCGCAGGTACCAGCCGTCAGCCTGGAGCGCGAAGGCGACACGCCAAGGGATACCGATGAGGTCTTTGGGCTTCAGCCCGATTTTGGCCAGATGCTTATGACGATCTACACGGCCCTCTCGCGGCGCAGAGGCGTCAGCAGTCGGCCCGACACATGAATTCGGTCCGGCTGCAGATTCCTTCCGATCTCCGCCGGTACCAAAATAGCTGTCGCCATAATTGAGCCAGAGCGTCCCGTCCGGCCGCAGCAGCCGCCAGACCTCCCGGAAGACAGCGACGCTGTGCGCGATAAACATCTCCGGCGTCGGCTCCAGACCCAGGCAGCCGCGCCAGGCCGGTACCGTTACGGCAGGCAGTCCGGGCATCGGCGTGTAGGCCATCTCCGGCCAGTCGCTCGGCGGGATGCCGTAGTCTCGCAGTCCCCAGTATGGCGGGCTCGTCACGCAGGTATGGAATTGCTCCGGCTCCAATCCCCGCATAACCTCTATGCAATCTCCTTGTAGGATCATGACTTACCTCCTCCCTGTGTTGTGCTGCCCCTGGGGGCTATATACTGAGCTGCAGCTGTCCTTCATCGGCGGTTGCGTATCGCTCGAACGCCAGCACCTTTCCGGAGCCGACGCAGAGCTCAGGGAGGTTGGCGCGGACAAGCGCCGTCGCCAGCGGCGGGCAGACGCTGTTTCCGCATCGAGCGACCTGCGCGGATTTGGGTACTGCCTTGCCGTTCGCGTACTTGTCGATGATGTAGCTGGCCGGGAAGCCCTGCGCCGCGAACAACTCGTGCGGCTCCAGCATCCGCATGCCAATGTCGACGATCTGATAGTCGACTCCCGCGATCGTGACCAGCCCGAACCGGTCCTTGGTCGTTACCGTGTGCAACGGATCCGTCAGCATCTGGCCGTTATCTGCGCTGCCGTAGTACTTGAGGAGAAATGCCCGGACCTCGCCGACGTGCAGGCCGCCGGCCGTGATGGTCGGCATTGGCTCTGTGACCGGCTGGCCGTCCGCACAGGTACCGCGCAGCTTGACGAGATGGCTGCTGACAAGGGCGTGCTTGGCTGCTCCAGCAACGACCGTTCCTAGAGGGCGCTGCAGATCGAGAGCCCGCGGCGCCTGCCCTTCCCGCTCGCCGTATCCGGTCTGAATCAGGGTGGGTGCAATGTCAGCCGTGACGAGCGCGTTATGATCGACAGTTGTCACCGTGCTGAGTGGATCGCTAAGGTCACTCCCTGGTCCGGTATATCCGCCGCCGTAGTGTTTTGCAAGGAAGGCAGCTGCCAGACCAAACTTATTGCCTCCAGCTGTAACCGTGCCGACTGGCTTATCAAGATCCAGTATCCGGCGGCCTTCCGGGTCGCCGTACCCCATCTGGATGAGCACATGCGCGGCGTCCTTGAGTATGAAGGGGTTAGGGTTGTCGATGACAAACCGCTGAATGCCCCGGGCTATCCGGCGCTCCGTATTTTCCGCTAGGGGTTTGGAGCGTCCGAAGATGCTTTTGCACGGGATGGACCAGTCGATGATCTCCGCCGCCGTACGCCAGGGGAGCAGCCGTCCAGACTTAACTGCCTCGCTTTCCGGGTCTCCGTGTGTTGGCTCAGGCCATTCGATCGGGCGGCCGTCACAGCGCGCCGCCAGGAATAGCCGCTTGCGTATCGTCGGCGCGCCGTAGTCGCATGCCCGCAGCTCCCGCCAGTCGACCTTGTAGCCCTGTCGCTTGAGCGCATTCACAAAGCAATTAAAGGTCCTGCCCTTCTGCTTTGGATCCGGGAATCCATCTTTCAGCAACGGCCCCCACGTTTTAAATTCCTCGACGTTCTCGAGCATGATGACCCTCGGTTTAACCGTCGCCGCCCAGCGAACGGCCACCCAAGCGAGCCCGCGGACGTTCTTCTGCACTGGTTTTCCGCCCTTGGCTTTGCTGAAGTGCTTGCAATCCGGACTGAGCCAGACGAGGCCGACCGGCTGCCCGCCGGCGGCTTCTCGCGGATCGACTTCCCACACCGAATCGCAGTAATGGCGCGTCTCCGGATGGTTCGCCTCGTGCATCGCGATTGCGTCCGGGTCGTGGTTGATCGCCACGTCTACACTGCGGCCGATAGCGATTTCGATGCCAGTGCTTGCCCCGCCGCCGCCGGCAAAGTTGTCGATGATGAGTTCCGGCGTCATTAGAGCACCTTGCCGCCGTGCCGGACCGGGCGGGTGGCGTTGTAGGCCATCTTTTCCGCAATGGCCGTCTCCAGGTCGATGCCGTACCGGCCCGCGGCGTCGAAGACCCGAATGACGATGTCGGCCATCTCGGACGGGATGCCGCAAGGCTTGTCGCCGTTCTCGTACCAGACCTCAGTCGGCTGCTTGCCTACGCGGAAGTCCTCCAGCGCCTCGGATGCCTCGCTGTGGATGAGTGCGATGACTTCGCCGAAGCTGCGCTCCTCGGCCCACCAGCCCTTGGCTACGGCGTTTTTGTGCGCAGCGTTCACCAGGTCGTTGATGCGGGCCGGGGCTACTCCCTCCGGCAGTGGTACGGTTTTGATTGGCTTGGTCATATCTATCGCTCCTCAAAATTGGATTGATCCGTAAGTTCTCCAATGCATTTCAGGCAGACGTCCTTTTCGTTCCAGCGTCGCAGCTGCTTAGCGGCTCGGCCGCAGCACTCACAGCGAGCAAGGGTGATGATCTGGGTCATGGCTGCTGCCCCTTCAGATAATCTTCCAGGTACCAGTGAGCTTTCTCTAGGTCCTGGTCTCCGGCTTTGTGGTTCGAGCGCCAGCAGTATTTGATCACATTGCCTTTGATGAATCCCCGGAACTCCTCCGGGGTCAAGGCAGCGCGGATAGCGTCAATGCACTCGATACCGCCGGCGTTGTAATGGTTGGGGTGGTTCACCGGGCCGCCGCGGGTCGGTTCGGTGGAAGGTATCAATGCGGCCGGTTCGACCTGGGCTCGTTTTTGCTCTACTGACTGAGGATCCGGCTGCGCTTGAGGTTCGAGCGCGAGCCTCGGCGGCGGCGTTTGTTCGGTAGCCTTCGGTTCCACCGACGGCGGAGACTCGGACTTAGCGGCCGGTTGCGAGACTGGCGGCGCTGATATCGCTCTGCCCTTAGCCGGAACCACCACCTTTGATTCACGCTTTGTCTCAATGCCCCATTTTTTAAAGTAGACATATTTCAGGTTGTGGAGCGTGATCCCAAGCTTCAGGGCAATTTCCTTGTCATCGAATTTAAGTCCCTTCAGCCGCTGGTACTCGGAAAGGGTGACCTTCGGTTCTTTCGGCACCTGCTGCGCCTCCTTTGGCGGTCGTCCAGCACCGCGTCTTTTTACTTGTGTCCTGCGATCAGGCCGATCCATGGAGGCCAGTTCTTCGGGTGTCATTTGTCGCGTGAACACTGGCCCGGATCCTTGGCTCGACAACTCTGCTTTGTAACTCCGAATCGGAGTCCCCATCATTTCTGCCCTCGACTCTGAAATTGCGGATAGAGGCTCCATTGAATCTTCAAATCCTCTGCCGCCTTCTTTATGGCACCAGGCTTAATGCGATAGGCCATTCCGATTTCGGTGTGCCGCATGCCTGCCTGGTAGTGCAAGATCAGATTGTCTCGGCTAAGAGTCTTCTTGCCTCCGCCAATCTTCTCGAGCTCGACTTCTTTCAGGTCGCCTTTTGTGTTGCTGCGGCTGACGCGCTCTATCGTCTCTCTGATCTTCGCTCTGTACTCAGGATTAGAGCCGAGGAGAGTAGATGCTTCAGCATTGGGAGCCGGATATGTGGACCAGTGGGCATCTATTTCTTCGCGGGACCAGATCGTCGTCTTGCACTCGCTGGCGAGGTTGGGGCGTTCTCGACTTGCATCCGGCCGGGGCATCGGCCTGTGTCCGCGGGTCCCGAAGTCGCTCATCGCGGCAACCTCACCGCCTTCTTGTACTCCACACGGCCGTTCGGCAGCTTTCGCCGGCGATGGATCTCTTCCGCCACCGCATGCTTGTCTAAGGCAGTAGCCATCGGGTCATCGTAGAGGATTACATAAAGTTGAGCGCGGCTTGCCTTGCGAAAATCAGGTTCAATCACAGCTCTCCCTCCTAAAAATGAGAACACTCGTTTGGTCTAATGGGCGTAAGAGGCCCCTGCCGAGCGGGATGCGCGGCATTTATCTGGTTTTTTTCTTTTTTTCAACCGGGGGATTTTTCATTGCTTGGAGCACTTCGAGTTGGTAGGAGTAGTAGTCCCCGTCGTGGATATCTTCTGCGCCGCTGAGCCCTCTTGCAATTTGGGCAAGCACGTAAGCGTCTCGGACGTTGTCGCTAGGGTGTTCGAAATTCCAAAGCCTCAGGATGGGGATAGTCATGTTATCTTTGGTCGTGTTGCCTTTGCCTGTGGCGAACTTCTTCACTTGGCTCGGTGTCGGCTCCCAGAAGCTAAGTCCCACACTAAGAAGTTCATACCGTATAGCGTATCCTACCCCGTATTGCGTACTGACACCTTGACCTTGAGACCCGTAGGAAAATCCCTCGATAGAGATGACACTCCCTGGCGGTACAAAACTCACGATCTCGCGCCCGTATTCCTTCATCTCCTTGGCAGTGGACTTTATGCCCCGTTCCAACTGGATTTCTTTCCGGAAGATGTCGTTGCCATCCTTGTCCAAGATGACGATCCCCGTTTTGGTCGATGGGTCAATTCCCACCGCATGGGTGTAAATCATTTGCCCTTCCGCCTCCTCTGTTTCTCAATTCGATCCCATAGCAGCTCCTGGACCGTGAACACCTCGGCCAGTAGTCGGCCATTATCGTCATAGATGATGTCGTAGGGAATGTCTTGCATGATGGGGTCAACCCTTGGCATAGCCTGACCTCCTAGAAATTCATTTTCACTTGTCCAGGTATCATGCCGGCTCGATTGGGATCCGCTTCGGCGGGCTGTGCTTCGGGATCAAGGTAATCGTGTCCATGGATCGCAACTCGGATATGCCTGCGGTACTCTTCAACTAGGGCATCGTACTTCTTGTGAGCCGCCGGTAACCTCTTGTCTCCCGACGGAAGCGATTCGATGAACTCGGCTCCCTTGACGATTCTGACGTGGAGATCGGCATAGTACTGATCATCCTGCATCAGCCCCACTCCTCTGCCTTAAAATCGTCCAGCAGCCGCGTGAGAGTCTCAACGTTGCGCTCCATCTGCTCCCGCTCGTGATCCATAAGCCCTCCAAGATCAAGCGCGAGCTGCTGCAGGTTCCGGTGCCAAAAGTGATACTGGTAATCCTCTTCCGACTCGATGTCACGGACCAACATCGTTTTCCTCAGCAGCAGATGCTCGAAATCCTTGTCCGCCATGTTGTCGATGATCGCGTCCAGGTTGTCGATTAGGTAGTCCTCATAGGCTTGGGAAGCCTGACCACCTTTTACCGCAAGCCGGCTCATACGGAGCGTAATTGACTTGTACTCCTCTCGGATATCATCTTTCATCCGACGGAATCTCCGTGATGTACATCCGATCCTTCACAAAGCTGCACCAGATCGTGCCACCCTTTTCGCCGCGGCGGACCTTCTTGTTCGTAATCTTGTGCGTCGCTCCGACCGGACAGGTATTGATCTCTTCCTTGCCAACCGGACCAAAGAAGAACATCCCGTCAGCTTCGTTCGCCATCGACTTAGCGCCCTGCAGCTTACCTTCCTCGTTGAGTTGCGCGATGAGGATGACGCAGGCGTTGATTTCTTGCGCCAGGCGTTTGCAGTTTCGGGAGATGTCCCGCATAACCTGCCACTCCTGCTTGCCGCCAGGGGATTCAAGCTCCATGCGGCCGACATAGTCGATGACCAAGAGGTCCAACTTGCCGTATCGCGTCTTGAACTGGCGGGCCAAACCGCGGCTGCGCTCCGGTGTCAGGATGGGCAGGCTGGAGATGTAGACCCTCGACTGCGCGAAGGTATCGAACTCCTTCCGCACTGCCTCCAATTCGGCACCCTGCAGCGTGCCGCCGTATATCCCGCGGAAGGACTTTCCGGACATCTGCGAGATGAAGCGAAAGACCATTTCATCCGGGTTCATCTCTGTGTTTTGGTAGTAGGTCTGGAAATTCTGATGGATGCTCGCATGCCTCACCAGATTCTGAGCCAGTGCTGTCTTTCCCTCACCAGTCTCTGCTGCAACGATGATGAGGTCTCCGCCCTTCAGTCCGCCCAGTGCTTCATCAAGGCTCGGGAAGCCGTCTGTGCCTGGCACGCCATTCCGCGCGGTAGGTCGGGAGAGCTTTACGCCGTGAATCTTCACAGGGGCTGCCTGGCGCCGCTCGAATTCTGCTTTGGCTCGCATGCCGGCCTGCTGCGGCGGAATAATCTGATCGGCTGACTCAAGGTTACCGGCCATCAGGATCCGTTCCTCTACCAGCTCTCTGATTTCTGAGACCGGCCGTTCCGATCGACAGAGGTCTTGGATCGCCTTGGCCGCGTTCCAGTAGTTCCGACGAGCCTGCTGATCGCACAAAGCATTGAGCCAGTAGCCAAAGCTGCTGTCAGCTACAGCCGTACCGCGCAGCTCCAGAAGCTTTTCTGAATCCGGTCGGTTTCGTAGCTGCTTGTAGATGATAGGGAAGTTCGGAGGGGATTCCTGCGCCAACTTAGCGGTAAGCTCGTAAGCCTCTCGAAGAATCGGTTCCTGAAAATGATCGGAGCTCAGAACGGCCAGACCGTCGTAAAGCATATTCTCCGAAGCCAGCATGCCGGCAAGCACGTAAACTTGCGTCTGGATGTCTGCTGCCATTACGCCCCTCCTCGCATGTCATCCGGCAATTCAATTGGCTTGATCTTATCCGGGTCAAAGTCGTTTCTGTAAAGCTCCAGGATGTCGGCCGGCATTGGAGCGAATCTGCTAGATTCGAAATGTCGGAACAGATATTTTTCAGCATCTGCATATGACATCTTGTCGCCTATGACACGCATCCAGACTTTCACCTTTCCCTTTGTAACCGGCTGATTAGGAGCGGTCTCTGCCACAAGCTTCAGCAGTTCATTTACTTCAGCAGCGGTCATTCTCAAAAGAGTCCTCCTCCTTCCAGTTCCTGCAGTTCATCTGCGCTCAGCGAAGTCTTAACCCCAGGCTTCTGAGTCTTCATCTCGCGGCGACGCTGATCCGAGCGAATCCAATTTCGAATGGACAGATTGTGATCCGCTTTTATTTTTGAAGGTTTAGATTGGTTTTGAACGTGGTAATCGCTCAACTGGTTGATCCAGTACTGAGTCTCTTTCAAACCGAAGTCATTGACGAGGCGGTCATGTTCTTCTTGAGAGAGGAACACTATTTCAGCGAATTGGAGTTTCCCCTTAGGGGGACTATAGGGGGATCTTTTATTTCCTTTACTTTCTTTTACTTTACTTTCCTTTAATGCATCGCTTTCGCATGAACTTCGCATAGAATCTGATGCGTTCGCATCACTTTCGCATTTTTCGTTTTCGGTTGATTCTGAAGATTCCTTATCTGGCGCGGCTTCCCGGCTCCATCTCGCATTTGCTGAATTCCTGGCTTTCTCAGATTTCTTCTCTTTCTTCTCCATTCTCCGAAGTAGCGACTCGCTCCAGAAGGATGTTCCATCTGACTTGAAGAGTCCGAATTCTTCGATACAGTCCTTGATAAAATCCTGCGCTTCTATGCATTCGCATTGCATTTGGGATGCGAACGCATGAAAGGCGTACTTCGATTGCATATCAAGTCTGTACTCATCCGATTCCCTCATCATCTCGACAAGAATCCAATACCACCCGTATCCCTTAGGGCCGTATACCCCACGCATAGCGGTAACCTTTGGATCGTGACGAGCGTTGCTGTCATGGGAGAAGTAATAGGCGTCCTTCATCTCTCCTCACCCGTTCATGATGATCTGATAAGCTGCCTCAATGCACCAGCTGCTTCGGTTACGCTCAAAATGCTGCTCTCAAGAATTTGCGCCGTTCGTTCGATCATTCTTCGGTCCTTTGCTTCCTGAAGCTCTTCTTCCAGTGCTGCGATATGAGACAAGAGTAGTTCGACTGTGTTTCGGGTATACCTTCGCTCGCCCATTTCCAAGCTCAGTTGTAGACCTTTCATAGCCATCGGCGGCATTCGTTTTCCATTCACCCTCCATCACCTCCATAGAGTCGTTTGCGGAATGTTTCTGCCCATTCCTTGCCTGCCCTGCTATAGTCCACCCACCAGTGGCATGTCCCGGAGTTGACCGAGGGTCCACAGAGCATTGCTACATCGCGCTCGGTTGTCTCCTCCAGCGTCCAGCGCCGGACTAAATGAGCGCATTGCAGCATCCAGGCATCGCGCCGGCCGCATCGTTCACAGCGTCCTCCGGCCCTCTCGGCAGCCTTAGCGTATACCGCGGGGCTTATCTGTCCTCGCTGCTTGGCGGTCTTCTTCGCCCGCTTATGGACGGGCTTGGGGGCCGGATTGAATCCGAACATAGTCGGCACCTCCGTCAGCGAAGTCGATTTTCATCTTGAGCTTGAGAGCGTGGATCTCTTCTTGGGTAGATGCGAAGGCATTGCGCCATCGGTTCATGTATTCATAGGCTTGGGATTCTTCGTCGCGGATGTGCTTGATCGCTATTTCTGCGTTTGCGGAGCGTGGGGGCTTGGCTTCTTTCTCCGCAAGGGCTTGCTCGTATTTGCGGCGGGCGTAGGTTCGTTTGTATTCGCCGTCGAAGTGGCTGGAGAGGCGGCCGATATATGTGAGGCATTTTGCGAGATAGAAGACTTTGTCGATAAGTGCAGCCGGGTTATCCTCTGGCAATTGGTCGGCTAGTTTGCGCAGGCGGATGATCTCGCCCAGGTGTTGGTCGATATCCATCAGAACGGAAGGTCGTAATCGCTGATGTCTACTGACTCGCCATCGTCGCCCAATGGATCTTTCTTAGGACTGCTGCTCGAGTTCTTGTCTTTGTGCTCAAGGAATCGTACGTTGTTCGCGATGATCTCAGTGACGTACACCTTTCGGCCATCTTTCTCATAGCTGCGGGTCTGGATTCGGCCCTCGACTGCTACCAGCATCCCTTTGACCGTATAGTTCGCAACCGATTCAGCCTGCTGCCGCCAAACAACGATTGGGATGAAATCAGCTTCTTTCGCCTTGTCCTTTCCAACCGGACGGTCGACAGCCAGGGTGAATTTTGCGTTAGCGATACCGGTTGGCGTGTAGGAGAGTTCCGGATCCTTAGTCAATCTTCCGACAAGGACGCAATTATTTAACATCTATTTCCCTCCATTCTTCTTCACGAGCTTCTCGGTCAGCCAAGTCTCGATTGCAGCATCATCCATGCTCTTGTCGAGGCATTTGGCATACCAGTCTTTCATTCCATCGGGCTTGCCGTAAAAGGTCGTGTACTTGGCTGCGATGACCGAGGGGACAGTGATACTGTTGAGGTACTCTTCACGCTTGCGGCGCTCTGCTTCTTCTTTTTCCCGCTCTGCGGCCTGCTTGGCGTCGAGCTCAGCGCTGCTGATCTTATCGGGGTCTTCACCTGTCGGGATCGCGAATGTCCGGAGCAGGAGGTATTTGTAAGCATATGTCATTGCTTTGCCGACTCCCTTGTCCTGCGTGTCAGCGCCAGTACCACTGGAAGCGAGGATTTCATACTCACCGGTTTCGATGTCGACAATCTTATATTCCGTGTCGACGGTAGTCAGCGTGCCGTCGCGCTTGTGATCCTGCTTAACCGGAAGGATGATAAGACCATGGCGGAGAAGGCTTTCCCGGACCGTACTTGTTACCTTCTCTTCGCTGATAGCCTTATACTTGGTCTCCTTGAAGGCGATATTGTCATCCTTTGAGAGATACCGAACCTCACCCATGACCTTGCTGATTTTCTGATAGAGGGCCGGTTTACTCACGAGGTTCCACCACCAGTTTGTCGGGTTGAACGATGACCTGGACCCCCTCCAGGACTGAACCCGTTTCCGGATCAACCACGAGCCCATCCTTCACCGCAACACGCTTCTTGAGTTCGACTTTGTTTGGTTCTTCCTTCACTCGAATCAACTCCGTAAGGCCGGAAGAGCGTAAGCTGTCCAGCAAGGCAGCATCGTCATACTCCCACTTGTCCTGCTGCTTCTTGAAGGCTACCGATCCATAAGGCGTGGTGAACTTTTTGAATTTCGGATCCTGATCCCGCTGCCGGTAAGCATATTCACTCAGCAATCCATTGAAGTAAGCGGTCGAGTCATCAAGCGACGTGCTCTCCCACTCCAGCCATTGCTTGATACGCTTCATTTCTTGCTCGGCCAAGGCTTTGATTTCATTACGCTTGGCTTCAATCGCGGAAAGTTTGCGGAGAGCCCAGTTCGCTTCCTCAACGGTGTTCACCGAAAAGCGCTGTGGTTGCTCCTTGATTTCTTCAATGTCCAGCAGTTCAGCAGCCTGCAGTTGGTTCATTCTGATCAGCTCCTTTGAAGGGATCGTCTTTCTCATAAGGGGATAGGCCGGCATCGATCATGAAGATTCGGTTTACTTTGGAGAAAGTGTTGAAGGGGACTCGGTCATCAGCGTTTACTGCGCCGAATATTCGTTTCAAGCAGTCTTCATAGTGAGCACACTTCTGCTCCAAAGTCATATTGGAGACATGCATTAGGATCCAATTCCCTGTTGTAAACTTCGAACGCATTCCCGGCAAAGATGCTTTTCTCCAATCCTGCGGTGAACGGTCTGACTGCCGCAGAAATTGCAACCCGGACTATACTTGCGAAGGATGATTTTGTCTCCGTCTACAAAGATTTCAAGAGGATCCTTTTCACTTATTTCCAACGTGCGGCGCAGCTCCATCGGGATAACGATCCTTCCGAGCTCATCGATTTTACGGACAATACCTGTTGCTTTCATATTTTTCACTCCCACATTAGATTTTGGTTTTACAGTGCAGTGACGTCTGATGCGCCGATCGATTCAGCCAAGCATCGCAGCGAGCAGTAATGATCGGCCCCATGCTTCCAAATCTTCTGGCCGGCATAGATTGGCTTCGAGCATTCAAGATTCTCGCACTCGCTGATCGGCTCCGGCTGGTGCTCCTGCGGATCCGGAAGTCCCTGTGCAAAGCGGTCAAGGCTAGGCATGCTGCGTCTCTCCTTTCAACCGGGCTTCAAGCGCATCGATTTTGGCTTTCAGTTCTGCCTGGATCGCCGGGCAGGGTTCGTCCAGCCATTGCATAAAGAGCCGCTGACGTTCGATCTTCCGATCCAGCAAATAGTCCACCGTGACGTTTAGTGCGTCTGCCATAGCGGCAATCGTCTCCAGGTCAGGCTCTCTCCTGCCCATTTCGTAGTGGCTGAGGCTAGCCCGGGAAACTTTCATTTTTGTTGCAGCAGCTTCTTGTGTCCATCCCAGACGCTCCCGGATGTTAGAGATTCGTGCGCCGACTCGCACTTTCATTGATGTGCTGCTCATGCTGCGTTCCCTGCCTTTCTAAGGTCGGATTCAAGGTCTGCAATTTCTTTGTCGAGCCAGCATTCCGCGGCCTCCAGGATGATTCCGGAGCGCCGAAAGGCTCTCAGCTTGGCGATGTGCCGAACCAATTCGGCTCTCTCATGCAAGGGCATTGGCTGCCTCCGCAAAAACTGTGCGAAACGGATCGATTCTTGATCAAATATTCCTTCTTCAATGGTCATATCAGCGTCGCCTCCAGATCTTCGATCTGCTTGCAGATATCCATGTGCCATTCGGTATCGCCTGCTTCGTAAGCGAGCTGGGAGAGATTCTTAAGCTCGTCCATTTTGCGGACCAGGCGAAGATTCTCCTTCAGCAGAGTCACGAGCTCCAAGCGTTCTTCCCTCGTCATTGCCAGATCGCCGTTTTGCTCCAGGCGGTAATTGGTCAACTCCGCCAGACGTCGATGCGTCCTGCTTATCGCTATCATCAGAATCAACTCCTGGTTTCGAGATGGCATTGAGAAACGCGATAAAGTCCAACCCTCTGTTATTCATAGTGCGAATTCCTTTCGACGGAAAATTACCAAATGAATACAGTTCGGGTATTGCGGAATATAAGACAAAGCCTTATACTCATTTCAGAGGGATTCTCATAAAATGAGACTTAATTCTCAAAAAAAAATGTTTGGTTCAACTTCAAGGCCTTTCGTACATATCGCTTCAAAATCTTCAGCGCGGATCGGTACATAGCCAGACATAAGATGATAGAAACGCTTGCGATTAATACCAGAACGATCGGCAACGCGGTTCAGGATAAGGCCTTTGGCATCGATATAAGAACGGATGCGCTTATGCATGGGTACCGGTTCAGCTGCCACCAACTTGGCACCTCCTTCCTTGGACTCAAGCTTGTTGGAAAGCTTGGACCGATTTGGTAACCCTAATATAATTCTCATATAGCGAGATTGTCAACACTTATTTCTCATTTTCTGAGAATAAAATCTTGGACTATCGGATATACTTCTCAAATGTGATATGATCGGATCGATGAAGGAGGCTTGTAATTATGCTGCCTATACATGCGCAAAGGCTTAGCGAAGCCCGTAAAAACAAGAGACTCACGCAAGTGGAAGTGTCTAAAAAGACCGGAATAAACAACAAGACCCTGAGCCATTATGAGCAGGGCAAGAGCAAGCCGGATCTCGACATTCTGAAGAAGCTCTGTGATTTGTATGAGGTAACCACGGACTGGGTCTTAGGCAATACGAACAACCCTTCAGTGGAACTTAATGCGGATCAGCGCTCTGTGTCCCAAGCCGTGCAGCTGGGTGATTTGGAGAGCTTCATGAAAACGGAGATCTACATCGGAGAACGTCTCGTCAGCGACGAGGAGAAGAAAAAATTGTTTGAACTAGCGAAGATTGTTCTTTCAGATCGGTAGCCACATTGCCGATAAAAAGATTATCCAGCAATTCAGGTTTGGCAACTGCTTGCAGAAAATCTTTGAAGTCGATTTTCATATGTATGGCCCCTTTGCGTTCTGTTATTTGGATTATATACGAACGAATGTTCTTGTTACAACCAAAAACTTCATAGCGGAGGAACTAAATGGCGGCGCTTCGACTCGGGAGGTGCCTGTTGCGTTTACGCCGAGAAGAGGCGGACAACATGTCCCAGGAAGAACTTTCGCGCCGGCTTGAAGCTCTAGGAGTACATATTTCGCAGACGAAGATATCAGCCATCGAGACAGGCAAGCGGATCATGGATGCTCTCGAGCTCAAGGCTTGTTCGGTCGTTCTGAAATGTGACATGGAAGACCTTTACGAATTCACCTCTCGTTAACCCCCCGCAACAGGCGAGCAGATTAGCTGCTCCCCACCAGTCGATTCCACCCACAAGCCCCTTGAAACTGATATGTCAAGCACTTCCATCTGATTCCATTTTGCCTCCTATCATAAATAAAGTAAACACATGTTCGCGGTCACGAACGGAGTCTCTCTTCGCTATTATTCGACAGAAAAAATGCAAAAAAAAAGAAGCCGCTCTTCGCAGCCCCTTAGTGGATCCAGCTCAACAACTTCGACTTAATTTGAAATTCTCTACGTTCCTTCTCCTGTCCCAGAAGCTTCACGATCTGCTTATAACAAGGATCGGAAAACTCGCAAGACATGTCTTGTTCCCCAGGATTCGTAACAAAGAAGGCTCGCTTGAACTGGTGATCAATGTGCTTTATCAGCCGAAGGTTTACGATTTTGTCACGGTCCGCCTGCACAAATCCATGTGGCTTTAAAGCTCCGATCCAATACTGACAAGCCCCATTGACATATGATTCATCGTGCTCCGTATAAACCTTCATCGACTTGCCTCGATCCACCTGCAGGAATCTTACCTGATCAAGTGGAATTGCCATTGCCCCACTTTTCCCCGTTCTATCTCTAGTAACGGTGAGCATACGAATCAACCCCTTATTTCAATAGTTCAGCGGGAGTCGGTTCTTGGTGTACGAAAAGCCAGCTGCCATACGTTTCGACGAGCGCTACAGTCATCAGGCTAAGCGCAGATGCCATCATGTACGTTGCATATTTGAGTTTCGTTTTCATGATTCTTCACCTCCTTTCAGGCGAATCAGTGTCAAAGCCTGCACGAAGAATGCCATGGCCAACACGGGTTCGTTGAAGGTGAGGTTCGCAAGAATGAAAATGACTGAGGCCGCTTTACACGCTGGATAGAGAGACTTAGGTATTTTCGACTGTTTCTCGATCCTTGATGGTGCGTAAGCCAACGCCAGGCCAGCAGCAGCCAGCGTAAGAATGGTTGTCCAAACTGATGAAAGGCTCGTCATAGAGATTAACGTCATCAAACATATACTGGTTGCAATGCAGAGCAAACCGGATTTTAAATGTATTCCACCGGATATCTGACGCAGAACGGCGAACCCCGCCATTGCCATAATCGCGCCACCGACATGATCGGTAAGCTGCGCCACCAATAAAGTGCCTAGAATAATTGAGAAAGTATTGATCAAAAAGGATATGCCATACGACAGCACGGCTACACTTGAAGGATGCTCCGGAACGGTGTCTTTAATCTTGGTTGCCAGTCTTGTTGAAAGACTCTGAATCATTTAGCCCTCCTCATTTTCCTTCCGAATTGCGTAAATCAGGGATACCACCAATGCGAAAGCGAAGAGCAAGAAGATGATGGGAGCATGCTTGAAGTAAAGCATAACGGCCAGCCAAACCAGCAGAATGGAGATGATTAGAATGATCAACATCTGCTCCCAGCGCTTTCTATGGGGAGCAAAATCGAATGAGAAGCCGTAACCAAATTTGTAGGCTAGCCAAGAGATGTATGTACCGATGAAGCCTGTAATTGTTTGCAAAAGGTAGCCCTTGGTTGCTACGGTTTGAACCTCATTAATGGAAAGGTATCCGAACGACAGCAAGACAACCGTTACCTGGATCAAGCCAAATGCAAAGTAGCCGGACACCCCGACGACCATCGCCCAAAGGATGGGAACTCGAACAATCAAGGCCATGAAGAGGATTGTAAAGATGATGTTAATGATTGGATTTAGGTACGAGTAATCAGGTTCATAGCTCAACCCGTAACCAAACAAATTCAGCAGTGTCACGATTCCAAGAACTGGCCAAAGGTATCGTTTTAAATTATACCGGAATGCATAAAGCGTAATTGCGTAGACCGAAAATCCCTCGATCGTGGAAAACAGCATGTACAGCAGGAACTCTCCCATCCAACTTCACCCATCCCCATCTTCTTTTTTGACACCCTGCTTTATTGCGCGGTAGTCATAAATCTCTGATTCGAGCCAAAACGGACGGGTTCCAATCTGGGTGAAGGGCTCGGGGAAAAACTTTGTCTTTCGTGCATGGCTCAGGTTTTTGATGCTGATTTCCAAGACGTCGCATGTCTCGGTGGCGTTAAGCAATTTCGGCATCTTGGCTTTTTGTAGTTGTTCAATTTCTGCCAACAATTCCTCTATCGCCTCGCCCATCTCTCCACCTTTCTCTGCGAGCTCACGATACTTCCGTAGGTCCATTGGAGTAATCACCTCCGTAATCAAAATATAAGAGTTTGTCTTATAAAATACAAGAGTTTGTCTTATATAATCTCAAAAAGAATAAGCCTGCGTCAATGGGCAGGCTTTACAGGTCTGGGAAGTCGCGTTATGAATCTAGCATATCCTTCCTGATTTTTTATGAGATTGAGAGAATGGTACCGCGGCAGCTTGAGCAGATCCTCCTCCTGGTATGGGTGAAGCTCCGATGCCAGCTCCGAATAGTTCTTTTTGTCGCAGCCACTGATGAGCATGTAGCTCGCGTTGGCAGACCGCAGCTCCTCGCGGATATGCTTGATCTGGTTGAGATAGTGGGCCGAGATGATCGGCTTGAGCCCAAACTTGGCGTACTGGCTAAGTTTGCTGCGCATGAACTGCTCAGTGTGCTGGACCTGATAGAGCTCGTCGACAACCAAGTTGACCTTGACCATCTTGGACCGGTCACCGCCGAGCCGCTTGCTGCGCATTTGCAGCGCAAGCCAGATTTTCGTGCTCCAGTAGGTCGTATAGACATCGCGCTCCGAATCCGTGCCAAACATGTCGGACGGCATGCGGATGCAGATCAACTGGTTACGCTGCATCTCTGTGACCAAGTCGACGTTGCCAGCGGTGCCCTTATCGAGCATCCGTTCCATATATGCGTTTTGCTCCAATTGATTCAAGCGGTCGATGATCCCGACGACATACGTCTCTTTGGTGCCCACGACGGCGCCGCCGCCCTTCTCTCGTTCATCCAGCTCGCCGAGTGACCGGATGTATTTGCGGAGGTTGTCACGCTGGGCAGCTGGCACGGCCTTGATGAGGCGTTCACGGGTCTCGTGATCCTGCAGGCAGTCAAATACGTCCCGGACGCTGCCGCCGCTGATAAAGGCCACCAAGGCGGCGCTGACCAGGTATCGCTGCATCTTGGCGGACAGTTTGGTCTCTTCGGCATTGATGGAGTTGACCAGCGTCAGCAGCTGCGTCGTCTGCTTCTTGGCACCGTCGTAAGCCTCGAACGGATCGGCACTCTTGCCGACCTCATTGTAGCCGATGCCTTGCAGCCGGCGCGGGTCCGCGCAGTCGATGACGAGCGTCTTGTCGCGTGGGATCGCTGCGGCAACCTCCCTCGACAGCTCACACTGTCCAACAAAGTCAAAGATGATGACGCACTCCCCGGCGGCGATGGCGTCACGGCTCAGGTTGCCGATAAGCGTCGACTTGCCAGCCCGCGTTGGCCCGATCAGCACGGTCGTGAGGTTTTGGTACTCCCGATCGGTCGACAGGAAGGCGGCTTGCTCGTGCCCCCTGTAGGTGTTGGTTCCGATGCACATGACGCCTTGCTTGAGATCGTCGGGGACCTCCGTCTCCTGTGTCTCGACGCGCTCTATAAAGTTGTACCGCTCGAGCACGTCACGTCCGGCCAAGGCAATAAAGTTTTGAGCCTCCTCGTCGCCGATTTTGTTGCGGCCGGCACGGATGTCTCTAGCCGTCATGTTGAGCTGCCGACGGAATGGGCGGTACTGCAGCCGATTGTCCTCGCTCACCGTATCAAAGGACTGCGCCAGGCTCCGAGCCGCGTTGCGCTGCCGCATGCCGTCTGCGCTCTCGGCCATGACTACAATCTGCGTGTCGAGGACAGTTGCCGTGGCCTTTTTGCTCGTGCTCTCCGACACTCTACGCGCCCCGTTGAGCCGATCGAGCAGTGCGTCCATATATTCGCCGCCCCCGGACGCTCCGGACGTCTTGCGGCCGCTGCCGAGCGCCTCGCCGATCTCCTTAAAGATGACGTTGCCGGCAGCGAGCAGATATTTCAGCGCGTAGGCCGTGCCCATCTTGTTGCGGTCCACCGGTAGCCGGCGGTTGACCTTGTCAATCGTGGCACGGTACAGATGCCGCCAACTGATTTGGCTGCCGGGCAAGAAGTTATAGAAGACCCCGAGCCGGTCGCCTTCCTCCAGCAGCTCCACGGCATTCAGGTTGCTGTTCAGCAGATCATTGGATCGCCGATCGACGGCAAGGCTCAAGGCATCTTCCTTCTCATAAATCAGTTCGTAGCGTGTGGCCCCCTCGCCGAATGCCGGCAGCTCCTTCACCTCCTCGATCGTCACCTGCCCCCAGACGTCCGACATTTTCTCGCTCAGATATGCCAAGTGTGGCCGCGGCACGATGAAGAAGAACTCCACCTTGCGCTGCTCCATGTAGATGTAATAGGAGACTTTGGCCGGCAGCGTCCAGCTGTACCGCGTGCCGACTACGAAGTCCCGACCGAGCGCCTTGATGGTGCGCTGCTCCTCCGCCTTTATGTTAGCCAAGGCGCCCTTGTAGAGCGCAGCGATTGCGCGGGCGATCTTATGTGTTCCCTGGTTACGGACGGCATTGTTTGGCTTAATGCGCAGGTAGGCATACTCCGGCTTGATGACCTGCAGCAGCTGCGTAAATGGAATGCCTTTCATCGGCTCAGCCCTCCTCCGAGCAGTCGGATAAGAGAGTACGCCCCGAAGACCAACCCGGACCAGCGGTAGCCGTCTCGTAACCCCAGCGCGCCCAGGATGATCAGGACGCTGCAGCCGATCAGGCCGATGCCATAGCTCAGGTCGACGAGCACGCCTGCGGCCTCGCTGAGCCAGTGAATAATGTGCTCGCGGGCGCCGTGCGCGACATGCTCCGCAGCATGATCCACGACCTTGTCAGCCACCCAGCCCGCCGGCCCCTTGATGCCGAGAATGGACGGTCCGGCAATCTCCCCGCTATACCGCTGCAGGTCCGGAATCAGGCCAGTCGGATCAGCAAAGCCGCCATCCTTGATCAGCCCAAAGTGGAGATGTGGACCGCTGCTGTGTCCGGTGTTGCCGCTCATGCCAAGGAGCTCGCCGGGGAATACCCGCTCGCCAGCATGCACCGCGACGCTGTCCATGTGGCCGTATACGTGCAGCTCGCCGCTATCTGTCCGGACAATGACGCCGCGGCCGATGTTGTCGGCCCCATGATTGACGACCCGCTCCACGGTGCCGGACGTGATACTGTGCAGCTCCGTCCCCTGCGGCATTGCCAGATCGACACCATGGTGCTCCCGGCCGCCGCGGATCTCCTCGAGGACGCCGTATTCGGAACTGACGCGAAATTTCATCGGCATGCTGCTCACATCCCCTCGAAGAGAAGCTCGACTTGCCCAAACGCCCAGGGTAGCCCAAGTAGGATCGCATAGACCATGAGGTAAGCGAGTCCGGACTTGCGAGCCTGAACAAAATCTCCCTGCACCGTCGCCTGGATTGTGTCGAAGGCTCCTTTAATGATGATGACCCACTTTCCAATGCTGATGAGCTTATGGTAGAGCTTCTGAGCACCGACATCCAGAACGAGCCCGGAGGCGTCACTGGCCGCGAAGACTTGATGCAATCCGCCGGCGCCAAGCAGCACCATGATCGTTATCGCGCCAATCCGGTAGATAAGCTTGTGCCGCTCAACGTGCTCCACGACGATCGTTGCGCCGGCCTGAAGCCGCTCAATGAGCAGGCGCCGGGTCCGCTCCGGTATGGCTGATGCCGCCGCCGGGCGCAGATCAACCCGGTAGCCGGTTGGCCGCATGGTTAAAGTCGCCATAAAATATCCTCCTCGCAATTAGTGATGTACTGGCATCTTTTCGGAGCCCGCCGCATATGCTGAGGGTAAACCGCCCGCAGCGCCCTAGCCGGACTCTGCCTTGGCGGTTTTTCTATTTCCGGCCAGCCCGCAGCAGCCACACGACCGCCCGACCCGGGCTGATAATGAACGCCCAAAAGTCCTCGATGACCTCCATGCGCCTCTGCTCTTCTGCCGCCAGCTCCGCCGGGTCCTTACCGTTAATGATCGTCTTCATTCCGCTCGCCTCCCTCATACAAAGGCTGCCGCAGCGCTGTATGCCAAATCCCTTGGCTCAACTGGCTCGCTGGCTTTTGCCGGCCGTAGCACCGCTCCCTTGGCTGGGATTGTCACAGTCACCAAGCCGCCTGCCGCATCCATATCCCTCTGGATCAACCGCTTGAGATAGCCTGAGCGGTTTTTTCTCGTCTTCACCCAGTCAAGCATCGCTGCTTGATCTGGATCAAGGACGTTAAAGCAAACCGGGACTTTTTCAATCTGTTTGCCCATTCGCATACAGCCCCTTCGCGATCCGATAAAAAGCGTCGACATTGGCGTACTCACTCATCCCGGGCTTGAGCAGCTGCGCCGACCCGAAATACTTCACCAGCTCGCGCTGCAGAGGGTCTGCTCCGCCTCCACACAGATAGACTGTGTCTTGGCTGCCCCAACCCTTGTTGACCGCGTAGGCGGCAATCTGGCGGGCAAATGAGTCTAGGTCAGGGTTGCGTCGCGTCTCCATCCCCGTCACCAGCGTAAAGCTCTCCAAATCCTTATACCGACCGTCCAGCAGCGTGCCGTAATTGACCGTCCCGCTACCGATGTCGATGACCCTTACTTGCCCCTTGGTACCCGCCAGCAAGCCGGCAGAGACGCCTTCAGCGGCCACCTCGCAGCGGTTGATCGTAATGACCTTACGCCGGCCATTGATTGTAATCTCGTGCTCGCCGATCAGCAGCTTTTTGATGAGTTCCTTTTGTCCCTTGGTGTGAGTGCCGATCGGCTGCCCCACTACGATGTCATGCTCTGGCCCCGCCGCGTACTGGTGGAGCGCGATTAGGACGCGCAGGCGGGCTTCCGGGTGCGCTTTACTGTCCCCTTTGAGGGAGTCGGCCATCTGGCTTTCATGTAGCGCCAGCGTGCCGGCAAAGCCCCGTCGACCATCGTAGGCCCAATCATAATCGTGCTCGCCGTGCTGCTGCTGCAGGTGTCGCTCCCGCCAGTCGTAGCCGATTGCGCTGGGAAACTGCCTAAACTGCCGACCGTCGTACAACTTAACCGCGGATCCGCCGGCGTCGATGCCAATGATGCTCATGCTGTCATCCCCTCCGTTACATCACCCGTGACGTCACCAGGCGGCTGCCGGATGCTGTCGTTGCGTCACTGGTTATGTCACTAGCCTATGGGGATGGCTTGGGTGAGTTTCTTCAACTGCTGAATATTTTTTTCAAAGATTGTCCACCCTGCTGATAGGAGGCGGTGGGCATTATGTTTGGAATCGGGAAGAAAAGATCGGCTTTCGGGAGCTATCTGGATAAGCATGGGATAAAGCAAGATGAGGTTGTTTCAAAGTCTGGGGGATTGAGCAGGAATGCAGTCTCACGGCTTTGTGATGGAGACCAAGACCATGAAAAGCTTCAAGTAAGAACAAAGTCGATGGCTATTTCTGCATTACGAAAAATGGGGCACGACGTTCGCCCAGAAGATTTTTGGAGTTTTTGAGGCATAGGAAGATTCGGGGCGTATATGCTATAATCAAACCAAAATTTTCTAGGAGGACCATAATGGAACCTCAAACGGATTGGCAAAAGCGTAGCGCTGCAGAAATTGTCGCTGAGAACCGGAAGTCATCCTTGAATTTCTATTCGGTCATGGCATGGGTAGTCCCGATCGTCGGCTTATTATTCAGCTTCTTCACAAGCATCGACGTCCTTCTCATCGGCATAGGCTTTGGTGTAGTCATCTCAGCTCTCGGCAAAATCGTCAGCGCCATTTACGATAAGCAGTACAATATCCGATAACGCAAAAAAATCCCCCACCAGCCGCGAGGCCAGTGGGGGATTTCGTTTATTCGACGGGAATGCCAGCGCACACGCGCAAAGAATTTGCCATCTGATTAAAGCGGCTGGGGTCTCTGCCCTCAGCTTTTGCTTTAAGCCATGCCGGCGACAGCCAGTTGTAGATGATCTCCTGAGCGTTACTCTTGAGCAGCCCGGCTCCCGCCGCCGCGGCGCGAACGTTGGCCGCCAGACGCTCGAAGTGTCCAGCTTCCTCGCGCAGCCCCTGCCGATCTCCGGCCCCATCGTCACCCAGCTCGCCTGCATGTTCGGGATGTTGTCCAGCATGATCCGGTTGATGGCCACCATTTTGAGGTATTCTTCCGGCTTGGATTTCTCCCGCTTGAGGTTCGTATTGTCCGGCTGGAACGGCCACGTAATGAAGGCCAGGAAGCCGGGAGAAGGATATCCGAGCGCCTTGCACTCGTCCTGCGCTTCGCGGACGCGAAGCATATGCAGGGCCCGCTCCTCCATCGATTCCCCGAATCCGTACACCATCGTCGCCGTCGTGTTCATGCCGTTGCGCCAAGCCGCCTTCATCGTATCCATCCAGTCGGTCCAGGAGCCCTTCAGGCGGCTGATCTTGCGGCGGGTGCGGTCGTCCAGAATCTCGCCGCCGCCGCCCGGCAAGGAATCGAGTCCCGCCTCATGCAGTTTCAGCAGCGTCTCGTCCAGCGACAAGCCGGAGAGCACCTTCATCTTCTGGATTTCCGCCGGCGAGAAGCTGTGCATGGTCACTTCAGGGAAACGGTCCTTGATCTTGCGCAGAATATCGAGATAGTACTGGAAAGGCAGATCGGGGTTGACCCCTCCCTGCATCAGAATCTCGTCGCCGCCGACATCGACCGTCTCCTGGATTTTCTGCAGGATCGTCTCGTCCGGCAGCACATAGCCTTCCTTCGAGCCCGGAGGGCGGTAGAAGGCGCAGAAGCGGCAGTATACGTCGCAAATATTGGTGTAATTGATGTTGCGTCCGATGTTGAACGTCACGATCGGCTCGGGATGCCTGCGCACCATGAGCTCATTTGCGACTCGTCCCATTTTCTCGATTTCGTCCGATTCCAGAAGCACGATGCAGTCCTCGAGACTGATTCTCTCTCCCTGCAGCGCCTTATCCAGCACGCGGTCCACTTGTTGCATCCGGCAGCCTCCTCTATGCAAGCCAGGTCGTTCCCGGCCGTAATTGTTCCCGATTTCACAAAGTACGTTCCTATTTTCACAACCTAATCCTAACATGAACTAGGCCCCATCGTCACTCTCCAAAAAGACGACGAATCTCCAGCTACGGTGAGAAGAAGAAGCTAAAAACCGGCTTGCAGCCTCAAGAACGCTCCACATCGCCTCTCAAGGGCGTTTTGGACCGTTCCCAAATCGGCCCGGCTGTGCCAATAAAGCTCAGAGTCCACTTCTTATCTGCATACCGATTTATTGAGAAGCCGTAAAAAGAGCACCGCCGAAAGCGGCGGTGCCGAAGCTCCGGTCAAGCTTCCCGAAGCGCTTCTTCGAGATCCTCGATCAAGTCGTCGATATGCTCCAGCCCGACCGAATAGCGCAGCAGGCCGTCGCCGATGCCCCGCTGCGCCCGCACCTCGGGAGGCATGGCCGCATGCGACATCATCGCCGGATAAGAGAGAATGCTCTCCACGCCGCCAAGGCTGACGGCGACGATCGGCAGACGCACCTTGCTGAGCACTTCCTTGGCCCTCGCCGCGCTGCCGGTGTCGAACGACACGACCGCTCCATAGCCGAGCGACTGGCGCTCATGGACTTCGCGGCCCGGATGATCCGGCAGCCCCGGATAATACACGCGGCCGACGCCCGGATGCCGGGACAGCCAGTCCGCCAGTCTCCGCGCGCTGTTCTCGCTCTGGTCCATCCGCGCCTGCAGCGTCTTCATGCCCCGCATGAGCAGCCAGGCCTCCTGCGGAGCCAGAACCGCGCCAAGGCCGTTCTGGAGGGCGTAGAGGCGCTTGCCGAGCTCCTCGTCGGCCGTCACTGCGAGGCCCGCCAGCACGTCGCTGTGGCCGCCCAGGAACTTCGTGGCGCTGTGCAGCACGATATCGACGCCAAGCTCCAGCGGGCGCTGGTGGTATGGGCTCATGAAGGTGTTGTCCACCATCGTCAGCAAACCGTGTTCCTTCGCCCATGACGCCACGGCGGCGATATCCGTAATCTTGAGCGTCGGATTGGACGGAGTTTCCATGAAGACGACGCGGGTATTCGGCTTCAGCGCCGCCTTCACCGCGCCCAGATCCGTCATGTCCACGAACGTCGTCTCGATGTTCATTCGGCTGAGAACCGTCGTCAGGAAGCGGTAGGTGCCTCCATAGACGTCTTCCGTCACGATGGCATGATCTCCCGCCGACAGCAGCAGGAAGGCGGTCGAGATGGCCGCCATGCCGGAGGCGAAGGCGAAGCCGCGGGCGCCTCCCTCCAGCAGCGCGATCGCTTCCTCGACGGCCGCGCGGGTCGGATTGCCCGAGCGGCTGTAGTCATGCCTGGGCGGGTTGTAGATGTCGTGGTGATGGAACGTCGACGCCTGCACGATGGGCGTGCTGGAGGCGCCCGTGAACTCGTCCACCTCGGAGCCGAAGTGGATCAGCTTCGTGGCGAAGTGCCCTTTCGCCTTCAGCTCCGCGCAGGCATGAAGCAGGATGTCGATGCCCTTGGCCGGGACGAGCCGGCATACCGTAATGAGCTGGGGAACCGCATTTTCATGGCTGATCGGCTTGAATCTGCGCTCGTCGAATCCGTTGGCGATGATTCCGATCTCTTCGGGGCGCTCCACATAGGGCGCCAGATAGGCGCGGAATGAATCCGATACCGTCAGGATCCGGTCGGCGGTATCCTCGATTTCCTTGTAAATGGATGTCAGGAACCGGTGTTCGGGACCGCCCTCCTGGATTTTGCCGTTCAGGATCAGCTCCCTCTCGTAGCTGGAATGAATCGTGACGACCAGCGGCGTATCCGGAAAGACCTGCTTCATGACTAGCGCCGCTACGGGATGATGAGCATGGATCAGATCATAGGAGCGCTTGATGCGCAGCTTTGTCCACCACAAGTAATCCCGGAGCGTCTGCAAATATTTGGCCGTAATCGGATTGTCCTCGAACTCCCCCGCCTCCAGATGGAGGAACGGAAAGTCCTCTTTTCCTTTGCCCCGGATTCTTTTGGGCAGAGAGAACAGCTCCGTCGGCCAGCCGACTTTGTTGAACCTCTCCTGCATGTACGGAACCATGGAAGAAACGCCGCCGGGCTGTTCCGGCGGAAAAAACAAGGCCTGTAAAATTTCCATCGTCCGCATCTCCTCCGAACAGACATGATCATGTTATACTAGAACGGACGTTCCCTCTAATATCTTCCTCCCGTCAAGCCGATACCGCCATTGTAGCATGAAATGGACTCTCGGTAGATTCCAGGCAGCAAGATCATGAAGATCGAGATCAGAAGTCGCAAGAAGAAGAATCGTTGAAAAAGACGGAGTGTAATCGCTATGACCAATTGGATGTCCGATCCTTCCATCGGACTGTTCGCTTCAGCCTGCTCCCTCACCGTGCTGGCCATGATGATGTTCATGTCCGTGCGCCTGTACCGCAGCTACCGGCGGCATCCCGTCTACCGGCTGCTGATCGTCGTGCTGCCGCTCCTGATGATGCTGCAGCTGCTTCAGGCTGCCGGAGCCGACGGCGGGACCTCTCCGCCGCTTCTTCAGCTCGGGACCAGACTGCTGGGCATCTTTGCTTTCATCATTATAAACTTTGTGTTCATGAAATTATACAGCCATCCCGCCGTCCGCCTCAAGGGTGCGCCCTTTTTCCTGATGGCGCTCGCCGCCGCTTTCATCGCGGGACTCGAGATCGCATTCAACCCGCGTCTGCTGGAGACTTCCGCCGGCGCGCCGATCCCGTTCGTAGGCCTGGATTTCTATGGGATTCTCGTCAATTTCCTGATTTTGCTGGATACGAGAGGGGTCGAGCTGCGCACGAAGTATTCCGTCGGCCTCATGATTTACTTTGCGGGAGACCTGGCCCGCGTCACCGACCGCTACGTCTTCCAAGGCAGCGTGCCGATGCTGCTGCTGCTCTCGAGAATGCTGCCCGTCATTTACTTCATCCTGCTTTTCCTGCTGCTGTTCGAATGGGTAGTCGACAGGCTGCTGACGACTTACCGCTCATCCATTACCGACGGGCTGACGGGATTGTACAACCGCAAGCACTTTCATCAGAAGGCCGGCCAGATGATGGTCCGCGGCAAGGGAATCGCCGTCATCTTCGGCGACATCGACAACTTCAAGAAGCTGAACGACACTCATGGGCATCATCGGGCGGACGGGGTGCTCAAGCAGGTCGCCGAGATCATGCGGGAGATCAGCCAGAGCGGGGGCATAGCCGGCCGTTATGGAGGCGAGGAGCTGCTGCTCGCTGTCGGCTCCGGGGACAAGGCCGCCGAGATCGCGGAGCTGCTCCGGCGCCGGGTCGAAGAAGAATCCATCGTGACGATGAGCATCGGCGTCAGCTATTCCCGCAGCGGCAGCACCGTGGAGGAAGTCATCCGGGAAGCCGATGAAGCCATGTACCGCTCCAAGACGACGGGCAAGAACAAGGTGACGGTCGTCAATACGCCGGTCCGTTCGGGACGCGGCAAAAAAGCGGCTCCCTGAACATCAGGAAAGCCGCTTGATGGATGATGCCGTCTGGCCCCATGCATGCCGGATCGCGTCGGGAAGCTCGGCCAGGCTGGAGATGACGGCATCGGGCATGACCGCGATGGATTCGTTCCAGGGCTGGCTCCGCTTGAGCCATACGGCCCGCATCCCGCTGAGAAGAGCGCCTTCGACGTCGTTGACGGGATGATCCCCGACGAAGAGACCCTGCTCGGGATTGACGTCGAGCTCAGCCAGAGCCTGGGCGAATATGAGAGGAGACGGCTTCTTGATACCGGCCGACTCCGAGACGACGATGGAGCCGAACCAGCCCCGAATGCCCAGCTTGTCGATCTTGCCGTTCTGGATGTCGTCCCTGCCGTTCGTGACGATGCCGAGCCTATAATAGGGACGAAGCGCGGACAACAGCTCTTTCATTCCCTCCATCGGAACGGCGGAAGCCACATAGTGCGTCTGGTAGTATCGGTACAGCTCTTCCCATCCCGCCGCCGGCCTGCACGGAAGGCGCTGCAGTATTTCCCGGAACAATTGCGGTTTGTCCTTGTATCCGTCTTCATCCCATTCGACGACAGAGTCGATCCAGCTCCGGCGTTCCTCGCCTTCGGCATCGGCGTAATCCTCCGCCAGCCTGGTGGCAAAGCGGAGGAAAGCGGCCTGGCGGTCGAGCAGCGTGTTGTCCAGGTCAAACAGGATCGCGCGTATCATCGGCATCGCCTCCACTGTCAAATCGTTTTGCCGCGATAACGGCCGGTTCTCAGCTCCAGCGTATAAGCCTCGGTATCGGGCATGCCGGCCTCGACGGCCAGCCGAACCGCCTCCTCGATATCATACGGCACCCGGATCAGCTGCAAGGAGAACGGAGCCATGTCGTCCTCCTGCTGCGATCCCTCCAGAACCGCATAAGAAGCTTGGGTCATATCCAGCGGGTTGCCTACGCTGCCGCAATTGAACAGCAGCCGGCCGTCCAGATGCTGGGCATAGGCTTGGTGGATATCGCCGTATCCAAGCACATCGGCCCTCTCCGCCTCTCCAAGCGGAGGCTCGAACATCGCCAGCCTCGTCTCTTCGGAATCCCAAGGCTGCACGCGCTTATACACGCTTTCCGGAGAGGCATGGAGCAGTCGAATGAGTCTGCCGCTCCGCACATATTCCGCGGAAAAGGGAAGATCGGCCAAATAGCGGAGCCGTTCCTCCCCGAGACGGGTTTGATGCCACCGGATGAATTCGAGCTCGGATTCCTTGCTGATGAAGTCGTCCCAGTTCCCCTTAATGACGGCTTCGCAGCTGCTGCGGATCCTGTCGACGGCTTCAGCCGAGCCCGGCCCCTTGCCGATCAGATCGCCCAAGCAGACGATCCGGCCGATTCCCCGTCTGGCGATGTCGCCGAGCACAGCCTCCAGCGCCGGCATATTGCCGTGGATATCCGAGATGATGGCGATTCTGTCCATAAGGGCTTCCTCCTTGATGAAGCGCGCCTGATCTAATCTATGCCGATGGCGGATTCGGCATATCTATCCGCCGGTTATCGTCGGCGCCTTATTTTGCCGGAGCTGCCGAACTTCGTCTTCGGCACGCTCTTGCGCGGAGACAGCCACGATCCGCTGCTGTCCGAGGAGGATCCGCTGCCCCGCTTGATCGTTCCTTTGCTTCCGCTCGAGGTCGTCGGATTGCGGTCGAAGAGGCCTCCGCTGTCGCTCGGACGATCCGTGACCTTGCCGCCTCGCTTGGTGATGAAGCCTTTTCCGGGCACGGTCAGAGGGGGCGCCATCTTTTTGTCCGACACGGTAGGCGTCCGGTACGAGCCGGTCGCCGGCTTGTAGACATCGCGGCCTGTATACCCGCGGTATTTGCCGTAGCTCCCGATTGTGTCGAACAGCTGTCCGACCAGCACAGCCGTCAAGTAGCCTTCCAGGAAGGAAGGGTTGTAGTTCCGCTGTATGAATTCCTTATTGTCGATCTCGATCAGCGTATCCCGGGGCTCGGCCGGATCCCTCTGCAGATGGTACCACTGGTCGGAATAGACGAGGAACATCCGCTCATCGTCCGAATCCGACATCTGCTGAGGCTTCTTCTGCTCCGCCAGCCTCGCCGCGACTTCCGGAACGGTCTCGCCGGCAGCCCGGTACACATAGGATGTCTGGCCGCCTTCCTTGCTTACCGACACGAGCGGGTACTGATCGCTTACTCTGGGAGCTCCGCAGCCGCTGAGCAGCGATACGACCAGCGTCGCGGCCAGGACCCACTTAAGGGCGTTCAACCACTTTTTGCCCATCTGCTAGCCCTCCTAGCTTCCCCGCAGCACCTTCACGTCGGCCGTAAGGATCGATTCCCCTTCATAGAGAAGAATTCTCCCTTCCTGCCATTCGATGCGGAGCAGCCTGCGGTCGTCGGATTGGTACTGCCATACATGTAGCTCCCCCGCCGCCTGATGCGGCGAGCGGCCCGTCACCTGGACCGGCGACGAATAGTTCTCTTCCAGGTAATAGTCTCTTCCGTCCAATTCCATTGTGGAAGGGATTTCTTCCATGGAATCCATTCTTCCGTCCACCGGAGCATACAACGTATACTCGGTGCTCTGACGGTCTTCGATATGAAGATAGCGCAGCTCCGTCCCGTCCTGGAGGGACAGGAACGTTTCCTTGCGCCTGACGTTCTGCGTCTTGCCGATGACCTCATAGGTGACCAGAGACACCTCGCATATATCGCCGGGTCCCAGCGTGAGCACGCTCTTTTCAGGCTTGGGCGGCTCCGGCTTCCGGAGGATGCCCGAGATTCGTTTGAACAGGCTCATCTCCCGTTCCCCCTGTCTATAAGTTCCGTCCTTGTGCGTTACAGCGTAGAAGCGACAATCAGCGCCCCGGTGAGATGCAGCGATCCAGCCAGCAGCGCATGGGCGATTTTGCCGTCCTTCGTACCCTCGTCGAGATGGAAGCCTCCAAAGCGGTCCAGCAGCCGGCGAACGACAAGCTCGATGATCAGCAGGATGACAAAGGAGACGACCGACACGATCAACGCCTCGGACAAGCTGTAAGAGGTGCGCACCGCTTGGGCGAGTATGTATCCTTGTGCAAATAATTTCATGATAAACCGAGTCGTCACCGCTACATTCCCCTTGCGCATCTCCGCAAGATCCTTATAGCGGGTCGTCAGCGAATCGACGGCCATCAGCAAGGCCAGAAGCAGAGCTCCGGCAGCCGTCCAGGCGAAAGTTCCGGTCAAAAGCCGGACAGCGGATTCAAGCGTCATCAGAAGTTCCCCCGTTCATTAGATAAGGGGCGGCCGCGCCATGCGGCACGGCCTCCCCTTACAGCTTATTTTTCGTATTGCTTCAACAGGGCGGCCAGCTCATCCTCAACGGCCTTGTCCTTGCCCAGAGCCTCGAATTCCTCGTCGAGCGACTTGCCCTTGTCGTTCAGCACGTTGCTCGCCTCGGCTTGCGACTCCATCTGGAGCACCTTCTCCTCCATCCGCTTCAGTCCGGCCATTGCCGTATCGTTGCCGAAGCCGTTCATCGTACGGTTGATGTCCACTTGGGCTTTGGCCGCATTGGCGCGGGCTACGAGCGTCTCGCGCTTGCTCTTGAGGTCGGCCAGCTGCTTCTGCATCTGGCCGAGCTTCTCGCGCAGGTTGTCGGCGGAAGCCTTGTTGCTGTCGTAAGCGGTCTTGAATTCGTCGCGCTTAGCTTCCGCGGATTTCTTCTCTTCCAGAGCGCGGCGGGCCAGATCGACATTGCCGTTCTGGGCGGCGAGATGGGCCTGCTCGTTGCGCTTCTGCACGAGCGCTTCCTGCTCTTCATACTGCTTTTTGAATCTTTTTTCAAGCGCGATCTGGGCGGCGACCGCCTTCTCGGCATCCTCCAGATCGTCGGCCATGTCACGGATGTATTGATCGGTCATTTTCACCGGATCCTCGGCTTTTTCAATCAGGGAGTACACATTGGAGAGCGTCAGGTCGCGAAGTCGTTTGAACAGGGACATGGTTTGTTTTCCTCCTTGGGTCGGTTCTGAATGGAATCGGCATCAGCATAGTTAGCTAGTAAGAAGCTCTGAACCGAGTTTTTTCTGCCGTTGAATCTACATACGGCGCAGCGGCAGGAAGGTTTCTTCCGCACCGCCTTTTTTTGCATGGATTAGAGCATGCGCCGTCAGGGTACAACTGTGGTAAAAGCTTCAACCGTTAATGGGGGTCTGCCGGGTGAAAATCGGACGTTTTTATCAAATCTGCATCAGCATCATTCTCGTGCTGCTCATCTTGTACCTGATGTCCAAGCTGGACTTCGTCTATCGTCCGGTGCTGCTTGCATTCAACATGCTCCTGCTGCCGTTTGTCGTGTCCTTCTTCTTCTATTACCTGTTCAGGCCGCTCGTCACCCAGCTCCACAAGTGGAACCTGCCCAAGTGGCTGGCCGTGCTGCTGCTGTTCATCCTGATCTTCTCCGTCTTCGCTCTGCTGATTGTGCTCGTATGGCCGCCTCTGCAGTCCCAGACACAGGAATTCTTGAACAACCTGCCCGCCTTGGCTTCCGCCGTTCAGGACCAGATCGACTACCTGCAGCAGCAGAGCATCGCAGGCTTCAGCCTGAAGGAGCTTGATCTGACGACCAAGGTGTCGACCTATCTGGAGCAGTTCATCAACTACGCTTCCACTTATCTCCAGGGTGCCGTATCGATCGTGACTACAGTGTTCCTCGTCGTCGGCACGGTGCCGGTCCTCCTCTACTATATGCTGAAGGAAGACCGGAAAGGCTATACGTCGTTCGTCCGGTTCTCTCCGGCCAAATACCGCAGCGATGCCATCGAAATCTTCAACTCCATCGACAAGATGCTCAGCGAGTTCGTCATCGGGCGGGTCGTCTGCTGCCTTGCGCTCGGCGCTTTCTGCTACATCGGCTTTTTGATCGTAGACCTGCCGTATTCGCTGCTGCTGGCGATTTTTGTCGGCTCCATGAACATGATTCCCTATATCGGCTCCATTATCGGCGCGGTGCCATGCATTCTGATCGCCTTCACCGATTCCTTCTCGTCCGCCGTATGGGTTCTCGTCATCATCCTGATCGCCCAGCAGCTGGAAGGCAACCTGATCTCCCCGTTCGTCTACGGGCGGACGATGGACATCCACCCGCTCACCACGATCGTCGTCGTGCTGATCGCCGGGGCGGTCAGCGGCATCGTCGGCGTCATGATTTCCATTCCCGTCTACATGATGGCCAAAATCATCATCCTGCAGATCGCGGAGCATTACGAGAAGAGATCTCAGCCGGAAGGCTCTCCTTGAGCACGAAGGGAGACTCGGCCGGAAGGCTCTCCTTGCTTTGGGAGCCGACTACGACAAGCTTGAAGCCTGCCTCTCCTTCAGCGGAGCCCGCTCGTTCCGTCCATTGGCATTTGCAAGCAGCCGCCTGTACCCAGGCGGCTTTTGGGCTTGCGGACGCAGCCGCATCAGGCGGCTGTCCCCGAGTCCGAATCACTCCGGCGGCAGCCAGGTAATCTCTTCGACGGTCCAAGATGTGCCGCTGTAAGCCGCGTCGATTCCGATCTCGCGTGCGAATCTTCTCGGAATTCTCTTCACCGGAAGCGAGGTCGTCAGCTCCCGCTTCAGCACGGGAGCCGAGAACCGCACCGCGCCGGGCCCTTCCCAGCCAGCGGACAAAATGTCCCTGTCCGGAAACAGCTTGCGGGAAGCGCCGAACCCTGCCCGGTACCACGGATGCTCCTGATCCTTCGGCGTGCCGGGATCATTGAGGCAAGCGTACAGCGACAGGCTGTCGAACAGCTGCAGCCGCGCCATATCCAGCGCGGCCTCTTCCGCACTCGCACGCATATTCATGCGGATCCGCCTTTGCCTTACCTCCTCATGCTTGCGGAAGCCATCGACCTGCGCGCCTTCGAACCCTTCGAAAAATGCGGTGTAGAACAAGCTGATCAAAAGCCCCGCATAAGGACATACAGTCTCCGCCTCTTGTATGCCTCTCCGGTAGTAGGCCATCTTGGGCAGGAGAGGATAATCCTCGAATGCGAACGGCCTACCGGCGGCGTCATTCCAGATCGGGGTCTCGTCCAGCTCGATCCAGCCGCGGTCATGCTGCTCGATCGCATACAGCCGCTCCGCGGAAAACCTTCCGATCGGCAAAAAGCTGTCGCACGCCGCTCTTGCCAGCGCCGCCGACAATGCGGCATGGTCATGCTGGCGGATCAGGACGAACTCTTCTTCCATTTCCCGAATGATCAGGGCAAACACCTCCCTACTCAGCTTAAAAAACAGCTATTGAACGGCTTCTTGCTGCCAGCCCTGTATGCCTCCCACTTTACCACATCCGCCAAGGGATGGAAAAGTCTGCAACTTCAAGCTTCCTCTTGCCGTCTTAAGGATAAAATCGTACCCGGAGAGGAGCGGCATAATGCCAATCAGACGAAAGGCCCGGATGTCCGCGGTTGTCCTCCTCGGCACGTCCATGCTCATGGCCGGCTGCGGAATGTCTGCCCAAGACAAGGAAGCGAAAGCGGAGAAAGAGTTCCGCAAGCAGTCCAGCCGCATCCAGAATCAGGAGCAGGCGCGGTCAGAGGCGGCTCTCAAGCTGAATGAGCCTTATGTGCAGGCAGCCGATGCCTTCGGGCTGTCGCTGTTCCGCGAGCTGGCCAAGACGGACAGGGACAAGAACATCGTCCTCTCTCCATACAGCGTCTCGGAGGCTCTCGGAATGGCTTGGAGCGGAAGCGGCGGCGGGACCAAGGCGGAAATGGCGAAAGCGCTTGGCTGGAACGGCTCTCATCCGGACGAGATCGCAGCCGGCTCAAAAAAGCTTCGTTCCTATCTCCGCCTTCCGGCGGAGGGCATCAAGCTCAAGGCGTCGAATTCCTTCTGGTATCAGAAAGGCCTGCATCTCCTTGAGCCTTATGAAGCCGCGCTCAAGAACAGCTATGAGGCCGACCTGCAGGCCGTCGACATGCCTTCGCCCAAAACGGTCAAGGCTTTGAACGAATGGGTCTCCAAGCATACCGAGGGGATGATCGAATCCGTCTTTGATCCCTCCCAAACGCTGAATCCGGATGATCGCGCCATCATGATGAACGCCGTTTATTTCAAAGGGGCCTGGAAGGATGAATTCGACCCTGTCCGGACAAAGCCGGAGCCGTTCCACACGATGGACGGGAATGTTCAAAAGGTCCCGATGATGCAGAGATCCGGTTCTTATGCGCATGTGAAGACGGAACGCCTGGAAGCGGTCCGGATTCCGTATCTTCAGGACAAGCTCGACCTGCTCGTCGTCGTGCCGCAGAGTGGGCTCGGCGTTCCGGATATCGTCGCCGATCTGGAGCGGTACGGGGTTTGGAAGGACGAGCTGGCTCTCTCCCCGGGATCCGTCGCGCTTCCGAGGTTCAAGGCATCTTATAAGGCCGATCTGATTCCGGTCATGAAAACTTTCGGCGTGCAGGACGCCTTCTCGAGCGGAACATCGGATTTCACCGGCATGTTTGAGCCTTCCGCCCTTTCTTCCGGCCTTTTTATCAATCTCATCCAGCATCAGGCTGTCCTCGAGGTCAATGAAAAAGGAACCGAAGCGGCAGCCGTTACTGCGCTCGGAATGGCCGGCTCGAGCGCTCCCTCCGATCCTTTCTCGTTCCGAGCAGACCGCCCGTTCTTTTATGCCGTCGAAGACACGACCTCGGGGATGTGGCTGTTCCTCGGCGCCATCAACGATCCTCTCGCAGCGTAAGTGCCGTTCAGGCTTCCCCTCGACCGGGAGGCCTGCCGCGGGTTTCCATGATATCGATGATCCTTCCGATTCCAGTGAGCAGCAATCCCCCTATCAGGCATGCCAAAAAGCTGATATAGATATAGTCGCCGGCAATGCTGAAGCTGAACGCGCTTCCGAATACGGCGATCAGAATGCCTGCGATCATCAAATATAAACCCATCCGCATCCTCCTTTTGTTGCGTTTTGTTCCGATATGACCACAAAAAGATTGCCATTAAGCCTCATAGCCGATACAATGGGAACAAATAAAGTTTAAGGGCTTTAACTTTGGTTCAACCCCGTTTCGGCTTTGCAAACCGCAAAATTTTTTTTTCGTCAAAAGTTTAAGCGTTATAACTTTCGAATTTGCCGCACCAAGGAAACTTTCTACTCAGGGGGCACGGCTCATGAAACCAAGCATATTCGATGTCGCCAAGCGCTCCGGCTTGTCGGTCGTGACGGTATCCCGAGTGCTCAACGGGAGCGGCAACGTCCGCGAGAACAACAGGCTGAAAGTGCTCAGCGCGATGAAAGAGCTGGACTACCGTCCAAGCGCCGCAGCCCGGACGCTGGCGCGCGGAAGCACGGGCGTCATCGGACTCACCCTTTCAACGCTCCAGGATTCCGTATTCGACGCCATCGTAAAGAGCGTTCATGACGAGCTGTCGGCTCAAGGCTATTTTCTGGCGCTGTCGATCGCGCCGGAATCCGGCGAGCCGGGCAGCAGCTATCTCATCCGCGAGAACCGGGTGGACGGGGTCATCGTCCTGTCGCCTTCCGACGAAGACGAAATCGTCCGCGAATTGGAGCAGAGCGGCATTCCATACATCGTCATCGACAGTCAGGACGCCAAGTCCGCCCCGTCCACCGTCAAGGTCGACCATGAGACCGGAGGCTATATGGCCTGCAGGCATTTAACGGAACTGGGGCTGCGGAAGATCGCTCATCTGAGCGGGCCTGCTCATTACGACAGCACTCGGGAACGCAAGAGCGGGTTTCTGAGAGCTCTTCAGGAGGCCGGACTGGAGCCGTTCCTGATCGAGGCGGGCGACTACTCCATCGAGAACGGCTACCGCAGCGCAAGACGCTGGCTCGAAGAGAACCGGCTTCCGGAGGCTGTATTCGCGGGGGACGATTACATCGCAGCCGGAATCATCAACGCCCTGCAGGAAGCGGGGCTTTCGGTGCCGCGAGACCTTTCCGTCGTCGGCTTCGACGATCAGAACCTGGCCTCCCTGCTCCATCCCCTGCTGACGACGGTCCGGCAGCCGGTCCTTCCCATCGCCCAGGCGGCCGTGCACGCCCTTATGGCCCGAATGGAGGATGGCGCAGCGCCGGAAGGCGTCGTTATCCAACCGGAGCTTGTCATTCGGGAATCGACCGGACGAAGTTCAAGCCCTATGGTGGACAATCAGGAAAAAGGAGACACTCCATGAGCTATTATGTAGGAATCGATGCCGGAGGCAGCAAAACGTATGCGCTTGTGTGCGACCATACAGGCCGGATTGCAGGCAAAGGAAGCGCAGGCGGAGGCAATCATCAGAACGGCTATGAGGAAGCCCGCTCCAACCTCTCCATCTCCCTCCAGCAAGCTCTCGACGAGGCGGGAATTTCAGCCGCAGACGTCGATCATGCCTGCTTCGGGCTGGCGGGAGCCGATCGGGAGGCGGACTTCCGCATTCTGCATCGGCTTGTGAACAGCCTCGGCTTCACGGAAAGGTATACGATCGTCTGCGATACGATCATCGGCCTGCGCGCAGGCACCCGCCGTCCCTACGGGGTTTCCGTCATATGCGGCACCGGAGTGAACTGCGCCGGCGTCGCTCCTGACGGCCGGACGTACCAATGCGGCGGCTTCAGCTACATGTACGGGGATTGGGGCGGCGGAGGCGGCTTATGCGTCGAAGTGTTCCGTGCGGTCGTCCGCTCCTGGGACGGCCGAGGCGCCGCCACGCAGCTGACGCCGCTGCTGCTCGGACTGCTCGGTTACGGCACGGTCGACGAGATGTTCCATGATTATCTCGACCATAACCGCAGCGTGCCGCTGGATGCCGTGCGCCTGCTGTTCCAGGCCGCCGGGAGCGGGGATGACGTCGCTCTGGGCATCCTGCGCGAACAGGGCAAGGAGCTGGCCTTGTCCGTCCAAGCGGTCGTCTCCAAGCTGGGCCTAGGCGGAATCCCGTTCGACGTCGTGCTCGCAGGCAGCCTGCTTACACGCGGCGACGCCGGCTGGATCAGCGGCCCTATCCAGGCGATGCTGAAGGATGCCGCTCCTCTGGCTTCGCTCGTGAAGCTGGAGATCGAGCCGGTCATCGGTGCGTTATGGAGCGCGCTCGACGCCTGCGGCCGGGAGATTACCGGCGAGATGTATGCCGCCATGGGCCGGTACCAGAATTTCGAGGACATCCGGCCTTCAGGCGGGCAGCTCTGATTTCCGGCGCTTCCCTGCCAGCTTCAAGCGGCATGACAGCCGCCCAATCCAACGGAAATGAGTGATCGTGCATGAGCAAAGGATTAAAAGTTGCCGTCATCGGCGGAGGCTCTTCCTATACGCCAGAGCTAGTCGAAGGATTTATCCATTATTACGATTCCTTGCCGGTAAGAGAACTGTGGCTCGTCGATATCGAAGCCGGCTTGTGGAAGCTGAACATCGTTGGAGAGCTGGCCAAGCGCATGGTGGAGAAGTCAGGCCTTCCGATCGAAGTCCATCTGACGACGGACCGCCGGCTCGCCATCGCCGGTGCCGACTTCGTAAGCACGCAGATGCGGGTAGGCATGCTGGAGGCGCGCGGCCAGGATGAGGCGATTCCGCTCAAATACGGAGTCATCGGTCAAGAGACGACCGGCCCCGGAGGCATGATGAAGGCGCTGCGCACGATTCCGGTGCTGCTGGATATTTGCCGGGATATCGAAGAGCTGGCGCCGCAGGCGTGGCTGCTCAACTTCACCAACCCGGCCGGCATGGTGACCGAGGCCATCCACAAGCATTCCTCGGTCCGCAGCGTCGGATTGTGCAACGCTCCGATCGGCCTGCTCAAGTGGCTTTCCGGCAAATACGGCACGACGACGGACCGGGTCTACGCCGAGTTCGTCGGCCTCAATCATCTTCACTGGGTCAGCCGCGCCGAGGTCGACGGCGTCGACCGCCTGCCGGAGCTGCTGCGCGGCGACGATTCCTTCTCCGCCGCCAACGTCGCAGCCGGGGAATGGGACCCCGCCTTTATCCAAGGACTTCGTTCGCTGCCTTCCTACTATCTCAAATACTACTACATGACGGATGCCATGCTTGCCGAGCAGCAGGAATCCCTGCGCAAAAACGGCAACCGTGCCGAGGTAGTGAAGCGCGTAGAGGCCGAGCTGTTCGACCTGTACAAGGATCCCGACCTGAGCGAGAAGCCGAAGCAGCTGGAGCAGCGGGGCGGCGCCTATTATTCCGAAGCTGCCGTCAACCTCATGCGCTCGCTCTACAACAGCACCGGCGACGTGCAGACGCTGAACGTGGCGAACAACGGCATCCTGGATTTCCTCCCGGACGACGCTTGCATCGAGGTCAACTGCCTCGTTACCTCCCAAGGTCCCGTTCCGCTCCAGCTGACGGCCGTCCCCGCGCAGGCCAAAGGGCTCATCCATGCCGTCAAAACGTACGAAGCGCTCGCGATCGAAGCAGCCGTAACCGGCGACCGCAGCCTGGCGCTGCAGGCGATGGCTCATCATCCTCTCGTTCCGTCCGTCGCTGTCGCGAAGGAGCTGCTGGCTGAAATGCTGGAAGCGAACCGCAGCTACCTGCCCAAGTTCTTTCCCTCTTGACGCATGGCTGACGGCAGCCCGAAAAGAGGCCGGATAGGATGCGTTGAACATCGCCAGTAGAGCGGGCAGCCTCAAACAAATCCGCCTCGTCTGCCTTTGGAATAAAAAGAGTCCTGGCGCCAGCTTTTGGCCCAGGACTCTTTGTCGTATGCAGCATCTGTCTGGCGAGCCTGCGGTCCGGACAGCACAGCCATCCGCTGAAGCCGCTCCCCCTTGGCATGCCTGCGAGGCCCTTGGACCCGGCCTCAGGCGGCCGATCATGTCGTTGCAGCCTGCGCCTCCGCCGGCCTTTCCCCCGCCGCCGTTCCGGGCAGCCACCGATCCAGGAAAGCCGTCACGGCGGCATCGTAATGCTCCGGGGATTTTTGGCGGGCAACCCCATGCTCCGCATCCGGCACGAGCAGCAGCTGCTTCGGCTGCGGGCAAGCCTCGTACAGCTTCATCCCCATCCACGTCGGCACGAACGTATCCGCCTCGCCGTGGATGAACAGCATCGGCACCTTCGCCTTCTTGACCTGTTCAAGAGCGGAAGCCTCGCCGAAGAAATAGCCGGCCCGGAGCTTGGTCACCAGGCTCGTCAGGGGCAAAAACGGAAACGCCGGCAGCTTGTACATCCGCTTGAGCTGATAGACGAGCTCGTCCTTCGCGGATGTGTAGGGGCAATCGGCCACGATCGCCTTCACCTGGGGAGGCAATTCCTCGCCGCTCGTCATGCATACCGTGGCGCCGCCCATCGATACCCCATGCAGGACGATTTCCGCGCCGGAGCCGATCCTCCCGGCCGCCCAGTCGATCCAGCGGACATAATCCTTGCGTTCATGCCAGCCGAAGCCGATATAGCCGCCTCCGCTCCTGCCGTGCCCTCGCGCGTCAGGCATGAGCACGTTCCACCCCAGAACTTCAGCGTAGTAACGGGCAAACACAGCCATCTGCGCCGCCTCTCCCGAATAGCCGTGTGCCAGGATGGCGGTACGGCCGCTTTCAGCCTTGCTCGGAAGCCAATAGGCTTGCAGGTCCAGGCCGTCGTCGGAAACCAGATGGACCCGCTCCGGGTGCCGGCCTCGGAGCCATACCTGCTCTTCCCTCTCGGATGGGTCCAGTTGGGAGACGGACGCTTCCTTCGGAGGGAGATCGGGGTTGCCTTCCAGATAAGTCTTGGGCGTGCGCGCGATGGCGACGCGATAGAAATACATGCTGGCCGCCGCCAGCAGAAGCAGCAAAGCGGCCGCGGCCGCAGCCGTCCAAAGCCAAATCGACATGGCGTTTCCGTGTTCCTTTCGCTGGAGGATCCTGCTGTCTTTCTTGCACCTGCGGTTCCGATGACCGCCTATGCAATACAGTATATCCCATCCGGGAAATTCCTGCATGCCTGCCGGCGAATTCCGCAGCAGACGTTGCCGGAACGAGCCCCTCTCCAGGACAGCAAAAAAGGCTGGTCCGGGCAGCCCGGACCAGCCTTAGCTCAGCTTTGTTTATTTGACGACTTTGACGCGAGTCTCGATTGGAGCGAACTGTTTTTCCCCGGCAGGAGCCGTAGGCTTGCCGAACGGCATTTGAGCGATCAGCTTCCAGCTCTCGGGCAGCTCCCAAGTCTGCTTGACCTGCTCGTCGATGAGCGGATTGTAATGCTGCAGAGAAGCGCCGAGACCTTCCGCCTCGAGTGCCGTCCATACGACGAATTGCAGCATGCCGGACGATTGGCTGGACCATTTCGGGAAGTTGTCCTGGTAGGTCGGGAACTGATCTTGAAGGCCCCGCACGACATTCTCGTCCTCGAAGAACAAGACCGTGCCGTAGCCGGCTTTGAAGCCCGCCATGCGCTGCTCGGTCTGATCAAAGCCTTCGCCGCCGCCGGTCACGGCGCGAAGCGTCTCCAGCGTCAGATCCCACAGCTTGTCGGATTGCTCGTTGAACAGCACCAGTACACGGGAGCTTTGGGAATTGAAAGCCGATGGCGTATGGTTGACGGCTTCTTCAATAATGGATTGCACTTTTTCTTCGGAGACCACTTTTTCCTTGCTGATGGCATAAAGAGAACGACGACCTTTTACCGCTGCGAAAAATTGTTCGGAAGACATGTGGTTTAACCTCCAATAAAGTGGGTTTATTTTAGTTACTTAAGTAACGCACTTTTTTAGTGTAACTGATGAATCGGGCTTTTTCAAGAGTCGATGCCAAAACGTGTCAAATGATTTTGCAAGCCTTCCGCCTGCAATACCCGGATTTGTGCAGGACCAAACAAATCCATATGAGGATAGCGCTCCCTGCGGTGAATATACCGAGGGTCAAGCCCATGCTTGCGGCACCATGACTCCAGCTTGACGATGTCGCTGCAGCCGGCTTTTGTCACGGTTTTCACGCCGGGGAACCGTTCGTCGATCCAATAATGGGTCAAGAAAGCGAGTTCTCCCCGCGCAACGGCCGTCTTCCAGCTCTGCAGCTCTTCCCTCCGGATCCCGAAGGCCACCTTCAGTTCCCTTCGGCCGCCGGCTGGCCGTCAATGATCGTCTTGACCCGTCCGACTTGGCCGTCGGCCAGCCGCACCTTGATCCCATGCGGATGCGCAGGCGATTTGGTCAGCAGATCCTTCACGATGCCTCGGGTCAGCTTGCCGCTTCTCTGGTCTTGCTTGAGCACGATATCTACGGTCATGCCCGGCCGGATAGACGCACGGTTGCTTCCGTTCATCCTCCATCATCCTTTCCTTTGCAGGCTCATAATATGCCTTTGTCCGTCACAGACTATCATACCCGGAGCCGGCGGGCAAAAAAACGGCGTGGAATGCCCCGGAAATTCACCCGATGCCGTGTGCATCCGCACGCGCTTGCTGGTATACTGGTAAGGATACAGCGAAGCCGGCAGGCGCCGGCGCACAATCAGGAAATGAGGAACCCCATTCATGTCATCATCATTCACCGCCCTCGGCATCAGGACCGAGCTTGCCGGACGCCTGGCGCAGGAAGGCATCTCGGAGCCGACTCCGGTGCAGGAGACCGCAATTCCCGTCCTTCTCCAAGGAAAGGACGTTATCGTACAAGCTCAGACCGGCACAGGCAAAACGCTTGCATTTGCTCTGCCTGCCCTTCAGCAGATCAATCCGGGCAAAACATATACGCAGGCTTTGATTCTCACGCCGACGCGAGAGCTTGCCATACAGATCACGGGCGAGCTGGCCAAGCTGGCCCCTGTGCTCGGCATTACGGTACTGGCCGCATACGGCGGGCAAGACGTCGAATCCCAGATTCGGAAGCTCAAGAATGCCGCCCCGCATGTCGTCGTGGCGACTCCGGGCAGGCTGCTCGACCATTTGCGCCGGGAGACGGTCACGCTGAGCTCCATCCGCATGCTCGTGCTCGACGAGGCCGACCAGATGCTCCACATGGGCTTCCTGTCCGAAGTGGAGGCCATTATCGACCAATGCTCCATCAAGCGCCAGACGATGCTGTTCTCGGCCACCATGCCGGATGCCGTCAAGCAGCTGGCTGCCCGCTACATGGACGTGCCCCAGGATATCCGCATCAAGAGCGCGGCCGTGACGCTCGACGCCATCGAGCAGCGTGTCGTCATCACGACGGACCGCAACAAGCAGCCGCTCCTGCTCCGCTTGCTCGAGACGGAGAATCCTTATCTTGCGGTCGTCTTCTGCCGCACGAAGCTGCGCGCCAAGAAGCTTACCGAAGCGCTGCAGGAAGCCGGCGTTCCCGCCGACGAGCTGCACGGCGATCTGACGCAGGCCAAGCGCGAAGCCGTCATGAAGCGGTTCCGCTCCGCAAGGCTGCAGGTGCTCGTCGCGACGGACGTAGCGGCGCGCGGTCTCGACGTCGAAGGCGTCACCCACGTGTTCAACTATGACGCCCCTGCCGACGGCGACACCTATATCCATCGGATCGGTCGGACAGGCCGTGCCGGAGAATCCGGCAAAGCGATCACGCTCGCGACTGCCCGCGACCGTGCGAGCCTGGAGGCGGTGGAGCAAAAAATCCGCGCTTCCATCAAGCGCATCCAAGGTTCGGAGTACGGCATCGGGCTCGAAGCCGGCACCGAGCGCTTTGATGCCGAGCCGCGCTCCCCTCGCACGGGCGGACGCAGCTCCGGCGGACGCAAGG
>NZ_CBRA020000011.1:0-24511 GCF_000469945.2 Paenibacillus sp. P22
CGCGCCTCTTTGGTCCAACTTCGGGGAGGTGTGGAGCAAGCTGAACTTCTACCAGTTCTTCSTCAGGCTGGCGCTGCGCGTCATGCAGGAGACGGGCGGGGCGGCGATCATCCCGGTCGGCGAGAACGGCAAGAACATGCTTCTCCACAAAATTGTCCATCGGCTGTCCTCCGACCTGCTGCTGTTCCGGGGAGGCACGGACCAGCAAGGCTTCATCGGCAAGCTCGGCGAGCTGCTGACGGAGTGGAAGCGGTACGGAATCCGTCCCGCCGACATCGAGGCGAGGCTTGGAGACGGGCCGAAGAGCGGCCCTGCCTCGCTGCTCTCGCGCAAGCTGCATGATCTGTCCCTGATTTACGGCGCCTTGGACGGAGAGCTTGCCGGGCTGTATATGGACGACGAGGATCATCTGCTCCATCTCGCGGAAGGCTTCGGAGACTGCGGCTCCCTGCGCGGAGCGCGGATCTGGGTGGACGGCTTCAACGGCTTCACGCCGAACGAGCTGTCTGCCCTCGGATCCATGCTGCGGCATGCGGAGCAGGTGACGGTAACCCTTTGCCTGGACAGGCCTTATGACGACGGCGTCCGTCCGCATGAGCTCGATCTCTTTCATCCGGCGGCGGATACGTATATCCGGCTTCGCGCTTTGAGCGAGGAGCTGTCGGTTCCGATCGATCCGGCAGCCGCATTGCCTGCCGATGCGCCGCCGCGATATGAGCGGGCCGGCATGCTGGCCCATCTGGAGAAGAACTTCGGCTGGTGGAGCCCGATGCCGAATCTCGAATCGGCCGGGGCTGCCGATGCCGTCGTCCTGACGGCAGCCGCGAACCGCAGGGCGGAAGTCGAGGCGGCCGCGAGGCAGATGCTCCGGCTGACGGCGGGAGAAGGGCGCGCGCTGGCGGGAAATGGCGGTCGTCGTGCGGCAAAGCGCGGAATACAACGATGCCATCCATAACGTATTTACGGACTACGGCATTCCCTTCTTCATGGATCAGAGCAAGGACGTCCTCCATCATCCATTGTCCGAATTCATTCGCTCCGCTCTGGAGACGGTCCTGTACGGCTGGAAGCATGAAGCGGTTTTCCGCTGCGTCAAGACGGAGATGCTGTTTCCCGAGGACGGCAGGATGGACCGCGAGCGCTACGACCGGCTGGAAAACTACGTTCTTGCCGCCGGCATCGAGGGACGGCAGTGGAAAAGCCCCAAGGGCTGGAAGCCTCTCCTGCGCGGCGGAGTGGAGGACGAGCCGGCGGAGGCTGATGCCCGCAGGGTGGCGGAATTCGAGGATCTGCTGAAGGCGCGCAAGGAGCTTGTTTCGCCTCTGGCGAGGCTCGAGCGGGCGATTGCCAAGGCGGGGACGATACGGGGCATGTGCGAGGCTCTGTTCGATTTCCTGGACCGGTCTGGAGCCGCATCCAGGCTGGAGCGGCGCAGCGAGAGCGATCTGGCCGAAGGAAGGCCGGGCTCCGCCCGCATCCACCGGCAGCTGTGGGACGGCGTCATGAACTTGCTGGATCAGCTGGTGGAGATGGCGGGAGAAGAGGAGGTGCCGGCGGACTTGTTCGCCGGCATGGTCGAGACGGGACTGGAGAGCCTCAAGCTGTCCGCCGTGCCGCCTTCCCTGGATCAGGTCGTCGTGGGAACGATGGATCGGACGCGGACGGGAGATGTCCGGTTCAGCTTTGTGCTCGGCGCGAGCGACGGCGTCCTGCCGATGCGCATGCAGGAAGACGGCGTGCTGACCGAGAGGGAGCGGGAATCGCTCGGCGACCTGGGGCTTGAGATGGCTCCCGGCATGAGAAGGAAGCTGCTCGATGAACGTTATTTGATCTACAGGGCGTTCCTGTCTCCTTCGGAAGGGCTCTGGGTCAGCTGGCCGCTAGCCGACGAGGAAGGCAAGGGCCTCTATCCTTCCGAATATGTCCGGCATTTGAGAAAGCTGTATCCTTGGCTGGAATCCCGTCCTGCGGCGGCCTTTCCGGAGAAGGACGAGGGAGAGCGGGAGCTGCTCGAGTACATGGAGCTGCCGCAGCGCACGCTCTCCTACTTGATGCCGAGAATCCGTTCCTGGATGGAAGGGGGAGAGCTTTCCGGCTTGTGGCGGGATGCGTACAATTGGTTCGCTGTCCGGCCGCAGTGGCAATCCAGGCTGCAGGCGATGCTGGATTCCTTGAGCTACGCCAACCAGGAGGCGGCGCTGACCAGGCGGACTGCGGACCGGCTGTACGGAAGCCGGCTGACGGCGAGCGTCACCCGGATGGAGAGGTTCGTCTCCTGCCCGTTCCAGCATTTTGCGATTCACGGCCTCGGGCTCAAGGAGCGCAAGCTGTACAAGCTTCAGGCGCCCGATATGGGCCAGCTGTTCCATGCGGCGCTCAGCCGAGTCGCCACGGAGCTGGGCGAAGGCTGGGGCAGGGCGGGCAGCGAGGAGATCAAGGCGATATCCGGGCGGGTCGTCGAGGAGCTGTCGCCCCGCCTGCAATCGGAAATTCTGCTCAGCAGCGGGCGCTACCGGTATATCGCCGGCAAGCTGAAGGACATCGTCAGCCGCGCCGCCGTCGTGCTGGGAGAGCATGCGCGCAGGGCGGAGTTCCAGCCGGTCGGGCTGGAAGTGGACTTCGGGCCGGACGGCACGCTGCCGCCGCTGGATATCGAGCTGCCCGACGGAAGCAGCATCCGCATCATCGGAAGGATCGACCGCGTCGACGCGGCCAGATCGGACAAGGGCCTGCTGCTGCGGGTGCTGGACTACAAGTCCAGCGCGACCCAGCTCCGCCTCGAGGAAGTCTCGCACGGCCTTTCGCTGCAGATGCTCACCTACCTGGACGTCCTGCTCACGCATGCCGAGAAATGGCTGGGCTCCGCTGCGCAGCCGGCGGGCGTCCTGTATTTCCACGTTCATAATCCCGTGCTCAGCGTTCCGTCGGGGCTTGAGCCGGACGAAGCGGCGGCGATGCTGCTCAAGCGCTTCAAGATGCGCGGACTGCTGCTCGACGACGCGGACACGGTGCGCATGATGGACGGCGCGATGGAAGGACGTTCCGACCTGCTTCCGGCGGGCTTCAAGAAAGACGGGACCTTCCTCAGCGATTCGGCTCTGGCGTCGGGAAGACAGTGGGAGCTGCTGCGCTCTTCGGTGCGGCGCACGATCGCGACGATCGGACAGTCGGTCAAGGACGGAGAGATCGCCATCCGTCCTTATCGCCTCGGTTCCAAGACGCCCTGCCAGTTCTGCTCGTACCGGCCGGTATGCCAGTTCGACCCGCTCAACGAGGCCAACGAGTACCTGAAGCTCGGGACTCCGGGCAAGGAAGAGGTGTGGCGGTCGCTCGAGGAGCTGGCGGAAGCCCAGGCGGAGCCGGCTTGCGCCGCGGATATGAATTCCGAACCCCTGCATATGGATCCTGCACCCGGGGATATGCAATCCGCACCCCGGGATATGGGTCCCGCATCTCGGGACAGGGTATCCGGGGATATGAGCCCGTTGAAAGGAACGGCGGATCGGGATGAAAATGGAGATGGAAGGAGGAGTTGAAGATGGCGATGGAAGGCTGCATTCCCAAACCGGAAGGATCGACCTGGACCGACGATCAGTGGCGGGCCATTACGGCTCGCGGCGAGGATGTGCTCGTCGCGGCCGCGGCCGGCTCCGGCAAGACGGCCGTTCTCGTCGAGCGGATCATCCGCATCATATCGGAGGATACCGACGTGGACCGGCTGCTCGTCGCCACCTTCACCAAGGCGGCCGCGGCGGAGATGAAGGAGCGGATCCGTACGGCTCTGGAGGCCGCTCTGGAACGCGATCCGTCCTCGGAGCATCTGCGGCGTCAGCTGGCGCTGCTCGGCAGGGCATCCATCACGACTCTGCATTCCTTCTGCCTGGATGTGATCCGCCGTTACTATCCGCTGATCGGCCTTGATCCCGGATTCCGGGTCGCCAACGAGACGGAGGCCGAGCTGCTGCGGCTGGAAGTGCTGGACGAGCTGTTCGAGGAGCGTTATGCCGGAGATGCCGGCGGCGACGGGGATTTCCTCCGCCTGGCGGACCGCTACGGCGGCGAGAAGGGCGACGAGCCCTTGTACCGGCTTGTCCAGCAGCTCTACGACTTCTCGCGGTCGCAGCCTTGGCCGGATGATTGGCTCCGTGCGATGGCGGCCGCTTTTTCCGCCGGCGGACCGGAAGAGCTGGCAGGGGCAGCCCTTGGGTCGCGGCGCTGGAGGCGGATATCGCGCTCGCGCTGGGCGGCGCCAGGCTTGCGCTTCAGGAAGCGCTTCGGATGGCGCTCTTGCCGGAAGGGCCTTCCGTTTATGCCGACACGCTGCGGGAGGATCTGAGTCTGGTCGCCGGACTGACGGAAGCGGTCGCAACCCGTCCTTGGGACGAGTGGCGGGACGCCTGGCAGCTGGCGGGGGGCTTCGGCAGGCTCAAGTCCGTTCGAGGCGGCGACGCCGACAAAAGCCTTCAGGAGCGGGTCAAGGATCTTCGGGACGAAGCGCGCTCGCTCGTGGATGAGCTCGGCAAGGAGCTGTTCAGCCGCTCGGCCAAGCAGTATGCGGCCGAGCTGGAGCAGCTGGCGCCGCTCATGCGCGCCCTGGCGGAGCTCGTCATCGAGTTCGACGGGCGCTATCAGCTGGCCAAGCGGAAGAAGGGGCTTCTCGACTTCGGGGATCTTGAGCATTACTGCCTGCAGATTCTGCGGGCGGACGACTCCAGGCCGGGCAGCAATCTGCCTTCCGCCGCAGCGCTCGATTACCGCAAGCAATTCCGCGAGGTGCTGCTGGACGAATACCAGGATACGAACCGGGTCCAGGAATCCATCGTCGAGCTGCTGACCGGAGTCGCCGGAGAAGGAGAAGGCGGCACCCGCTTCATGGTCGGGGACGTCAAGCAGAGCATTTACCGGTTCCGCCTGGCCGAGCCGGATCTGTTCCTGGAGAAATACCGTCTGTTCCGGCCTGCCCGGCGAACGGAGGCACTCGGCGAGGCAGAGGCGGCAGGCACGGATGCGGGGGCTCCCGGGCGCCGGATCGATCTGGCCCGGAATTTCCGCAGCCGGCTGCAGGTCGTGGACGGAGTGAATGCGGTTTTCAAGGCATTGATGAGGGAATCCGTGGCGGAGATGGAATACGATGAAGCCGCCGAGCTGGTGCTGGGGGCAACGTATCCCGACCCGGATCCTCCGCGCGCCAACCGGATCGAATTCGCGCTGATCGACCGGGAAGGCACCGGCGGGCGCAGCGTCCGCGAAGCTCCGGCCGAGCAGGCGGAAGGATCGCCGGAAGCGGAGCAGCGGGAAGAAGCGGCCGACCTGCAGACCGCCCAGCTGGAAGCCCGCTATATCGCCGGACGCATCCGGCAGCTGCGGGAAGAAGGCTTCGCCGTTCATGACCGCAAGGGCAAGCGGGGACTTGCTTGGAGGGACATCGTCATTTTGCTGAGGGCGACGAAAGCCTGGGCTCCCATCTTGATGGAGGAGCTGCAGGCTGCCGGTATTCCCGCTTACGCCGAGCTTGGCAGCGGATACTTCGACGCCGTCGAGGTGGAGGTCATGCTTTCGGCGCTGCGGGTCGTGGACAATCCTTATCAGGATATTCCGCTCGCCGGGCTTCTCCGCTCGCCGATGTTCGGGCTGAACGCCGAGGAGCTTGCCGGAATCCGGATCGGGGGAGGCAAAGGCTACTTCTACGAAGCGGTTGTCAAGGCAGCCGACGACCTGCTTACGGAAGGAGGACTGCGCCGCAAGCTGTCGCTGTTCCTTGGCAAGCTGGACGAGTGGCGGGACGCTGCCCGCCAGGGCAGCCTGGCCGACCTCATCTGGCGCATCTACGGCGAGACCGGTTATTATGATTGGGCGGGCGGTCTTGCCGGGGGCATGCAGCGTCAAGCGAATTTGAGGTCGCTGCACGACCGGGCGCGCCAGTTCGAGGCGGGCACCGCGAGGGGACTGTTCCGCTTCCTCCGCTTCATGGACCGGATGCGGGAGAACGGCGGGGATCTCGGCACGGCCGGCGCTCTCGGAGAGGGCGAGGACGTCGTGCGGATCATGTCCATCCATAAAAGCAAGGGACTGGAGTTTCCGGTCGTCTTCGTCGCTGGACTGGGCAAGAAATTCAACCAGCAGGATATGAGCGCGCCGTTCCTCATGCATAAGGAGCTCGGCTTTGGTCCGAAGTTCATCGATCCGGACCTGAGGCTCTCCTACCCGACTCTACCGTGCCTGGCGATCCGCCGCCGGATGAGAATGGAGATGCAGGCGGAGGAGCTGCGGGTCCTGTACGTGGCGCTCACCCGCCCCAAGGAGAAGATGATTCTCGTCGGCACGACGGACGATGCCGCGAAGACAACCGAACGGTGGGCATCGGCGCTGGACGAATCCGGCCGGCTGTCGGATTATCGGATCGCCTCCGCGCGCCGTTTTCTGGACTGGCTCGGACCTCTGGCCGGAGCGGGCATGATGGATATCGCCGCCATGCCGCTTGCCGAGGCGGAGAGGACAGCGCCGGAGGAAACGGAGCGGGAGCTTCGAGACCGCCCGGACGGCGAATCCCCGCCAGCTTCTGAAGGAGCGGCGTGCGGATCGACCGCCCGCGAGCCGCATGCCGGCGGCTTGGAGCCGGCTGCGGAATCTGCGGCTGCAGACCAACCGGCCGCCAGCTCCGATGGAGCCGCCGAGGCCGCCGCTCCTGCCGGCAAGCCGCTTCAAGGCCGGAACGGCTTCGAGGAATGGGAAGCTGGTGTCGTGCCGTATTACACGCTAGGCTCCGAGGCGGCCGCAGCCGCCGACTCCGGCTCGGCCGGACCGGACCCGGACGAGCTGCAGGCGGTGCTCGGCATGATTCCGATCGCGGCCGGCGGCTGGGAGGCCGAAGTGGAGCGGCGGCTTTCATGGGAATACCCGTATGGAGAGGCATCGCGCATAGCGGCCAAAACCTCCGTGACGGAAATGAAGCGCATGAGGGGAGAAGCCTACCGGACGGAAGACTCCGCTGCTTACGAGGAAGGTCCTTTCGTCGACAAGAACGGACTTCCGGCTGTGCCGGAGGCTCTCGGCTCCCATGGCGTCAGCCGCAGCGCGCAGCCGCGGACAGAGGGCTCCTCCTTCCGACTCCGCAGGCCTCAGTTCATGGAACGCAAAAAACTGACGGCAGCCGAAAAGGGGACCGTCCTCCATACGGTCATGCAGCACTTGCCGCTGGCCGGCAGCATCAATCAAGCGGCGGTGGAGGATACCGTAGCCGAGCTTGTCCGGAAGCGGATCCTGACCGAGGAACAGGCTTCTGCCGCCGATACGGCTTCGGTCGTCGCTTTCTTCGAGGGAAGCCTCGGCCAGAGGCTGCTGCGCTCGTCCAAAGTCCGGCGCGAAGTGCCGTTCAGCAGCACGCTTCCCGCAGCGCGCGTATATCCCGGCACGAGCGCATCGGAGGCCGGCGAGCCCGTGCTGATCCAAGGCGTCGTCGACTGTCTGTTCGAGGAAGGGGAGAGGCTCATCCTCGTCGATTACAAAACCGACCGTCTGGTCGGGGGCGCATCGGAAGCGGCCGAGAAGCACCGTTTCCAGCTGGAGCTGTACGCCTCCGCAATCGAAGCGGCGCTCGGCAGGCCCGTCGATGAGCTTCACATCTATTTCCTGGACAGCCGCGAGGCCGTTCAGCTGACTCCTGACGAAAAGGAATGATTTTGTTGGAAGCATCATCGCCACCGGAAACGACCAAGCGCTCCTATGCGCTCGCCGTGACGCTCGTGCTGCTCACGGCCAGCCTCATCGGCAACGTGTTCTTATTCTCCCTGCATCTTCAAGACAAGCAGCAGGACCGCGTGGACAAAGGAAAGACGATCCTGCAAAGCATGGGCGGGACGAGCCAGGCTTTGTCGAATCTCGCGGCTCTGCTCCCTTCGATGGAAGAGAAAAGCGGAGCGGACAAAGACCGGGCCATCTATGATGCGGGCGCCTTTTTCCTGGGACAGTCCGGTTCGCTCCTGACTTTGATGGACAGAGGCGAGGAATACAGCGCGGACGCCTCCAAGTGGCCGGCGGATTACAAGCAGTCGGCCGCTGCGTTCGTGGAAAAGGCCGGCAAGGCTATCGTCTCCGGCACCAAGGAGGACAAAGCCCGTCTTGCGCAGACGGCCAAGGAGCTGGCCCGGCTGCTCGGGGGCGTCGACTTTTCGATCGACAGCAAGGAACGCGCTCTGACGATTCAAGCCGAGAAAGGCTGGCCCGACATCTGCCTGCAAATGCTGAACGTCATGGAAGCATACTTGAAAAGCTGATCGCCATGCTCGGCTTCTTCGCGGAAAGGCGGCCCTCAGGCTGCTTTTCTTTTTTTTGCCTCTCGCGCCAGGCGGACTGCATGTCGACGGCCGCAGCTGCCGCACTTTTTTTTCCGGCGCTTCTCTTCATTTATCTAATTTATCGGGACAAACAACCATCCGCCCATGGGCTGCATAGGATAAGGCAGAACCTATGAGGAGTTGGTCTTCTTTGGAACCTGTCAATCCTGTTGCGACGACGCTGCCCGCCGCGCATCATAAAACTTCCACGGCACCGGTCGCCAAGCCTTCCACGGCGCCGGCCGCAAAGCCGTCTACGATGCCCGTCATGCCGGAGCCGTCGATTCCAGCGCCGATGCCGGCGGCTCCGCCGGTCATGAATACGACGATCAACGTGCTGGTCATGGAAAAGCCGGAGATGAAGCATTTCTGCGACAACCACAAATACCGGTACGTTCTTGCCCACACGAAAGACGGCTGGTGCTGCGACGGCTTCATCGAGCATTATGACGACGAGTATGTCTGCCTTGCCATCCCATGCGACATGGGCGAAGTCCATCCGCGCGCATTCGGACCGGGCTTCGGGCCGGGCTTCGGACCTTATCCGCCGCTGTATCCATATCCATACTACCCGCGCCGCCGCTTCGCGCGCGCCGTATTCCCGCTGGCTGCCCTTGCCGGCATTACGCTGCTGCCCTTCCTGTAGTCTCCGGCATTCCGTTCGCAACGGCCGCGAAGCCGCCCCAAGCCGGCTTCGCGCTTCTTCTCCGGCATGGAAGGACGAGCCTTGGGAGGCCCGATGGGGCCGGCATGGATTGCGGAGGAGAAAGGCCGCATGCCGTTCCCGAAAAAGCTTCTCAACTTCATTAGACGGCAAGCCTCTTTTGCGCTACAATAGGGGGATCAAGGTCTGGAGACGAAGGAGCTGTCGGGAGCTGTGAGCGATTGTATATTTTGCAAGATCGTTGAAGGAACCATTCCCTCCACCAAAGTCTATGAAAGCGCCAATGTTCTTGCTTTCCGCGATATCATGCCTGCGGCGCCCGTACATATTCTGGTCATCCCCAAACGCCATATACCGACGATGAACGACGTGCTCCCCGAGGACGGAGGCTCATCGCCGAATTGGTCCAGACGGCCGCGTCGCTTGCAAAGGAAGAGGGCATCGACGAGTCGGGCTACCGTCTGATCAACAACTGCAACGCCGACGGAGGGCAGACGGCTTACCATCTGCATTTCCATCTGCTTGGCGGCCGCAAATTAGGCGCTTTGGTGGAAGGACACTCGAGTTGACACCGGCTTTCTCTTTGAATTATAATGAAGATTGATAAGCCGTGTTCATGCTCTGGACCGTCTGTTTCGGAGGGAGGGATAACAAGTGTCTGAAACGAAAGTTCGCAAAAATGAGACCATCGATGCTGCACTCCGCCGCTTCAAGCGTTCCATTGCTAAGGACGGTGTCCTTGCAGAGGTCAAGAAGCGCAAGCATTACGAGAAGCCGAGCGTTAAGCGCAAGAAAAAATCCGAGGCTGCGCGTAAGAGAAAGTTTTAGGAGGATCCTTCCGATATGAACCTGAGCGAACGATTGAACGACGATATGAAGCAAGCCATGAAGAATCAGGACAAGTTCAGACTCACTACGATTCGAATGGTGCGCGCCGCAGTGAAGAACCTGGAGATCGACCTCAAGCGTCCGCTTGAAGACGAAGAGGTTCTTGACATTGTGAGTCGTGAGATCAAACAGCGTAAAGATTCCCTCCAAGAATTTCAAAAAGCGGGCCGCGAAGATCTTGCAAAAGATGTCGCAGCAGAAATTGATATTATTAGTGTTTACCTTCCCACGCAGCTGACCGAAGAAGAAATCAAAGCAATAGTAGAGCAGACCATCCAGGAAACCGGTGCTTCTTCCAAGGCCGAGATGGGTAAAGTCATGAGCGCCCTTATGCCTAAGGTCAAGGGACGCGCTGACGGTAAGCTAGTAAACCAAACGGTACTGCAATTTCTGCCCTAACTCGGACCACTCAGACACTCCCCTCCGGGGAGTGTTTTTTGGTTTCAACGGGGAAATGCTTGTCATGCGGGACTCATACACGCCATACAGCTACTTATAGCGGTATTTGCGCCGAATTTAAGCGAAACCAACCGCATTCGGCCAACGTATGTAAAAGGTATACGAATAAAAGGTTACCAATTGAAACAAGGGGGTGTTTCAGTGGGAATAGGAAAAAAAGCAGGGCAGGCGATCGAATCAAGATTTCGATACGAAAAGGCAAAGGAGTCCGGCCATTCTCATTTCTCCGGGTTCAAGAAAATGATGGCTCTAACTGCGGCAGGGCTGCTCTTGCTGCCGTCCCAAGGGTTTGCGTCGGAATCCGGCATGCTCCTTGGTGCCCAGGCGGAGCCGGCAGGCAGCTGGCTGTCGAGTCCAGCGGTGGCGGCGATCCTGCTCTTCATCGGATTTGCCGGGACGATGCTGGCGCTGCTGCTGTCGGGCTTCGCTGCTCCGGGCCTGATCGGCATCGCGGCATTCGGACTCTTTTTCCTTGGTGCCCATCAGGCGGGATACAGCGACGGTTATGACGTCTTCTTCTTTATTCTAGGCGTTTTGCTGCTGGCGCTCGAGCTGTTCGTGCCGAGCTTCGGCATTTTGGGCATACTGGGAGCATTGGCTTTGTTCCGAGCGGTTCTGATGAGCTTCGAGGACAGCTTCACCGCGGTCGTCTGCATGCTTACCGCGCTTGCCCTCGCGGTCATTGTTGTAACCGCTGTAGCGCGGCGTTTCAGGGACCGGGGCATATGGAACCGGTTTGTTCTGCGGGACAGACTTACATCCGAGGAAGGGTTTCTGCCCGCCGCCTCCAAGGAGCAGCTGCTGGGACAGCGCGGCATTACCATTACTCCGCTTCGTCCTGCAGGAATCGTAGAGATTGGCGGGGAAAGAATCGACGTCGTGACTTCCGGCGAGTTCATCGCCCAGCACGCCTCGGTTCGGGTATCGCGCGTCGAAGGCACCCGCGTCATCGTCAAGGAATCAACGAATAACGACCAATAAAGGAGTCGATGGAATGGACTATAGTTCCGTAGGGTATGTAATTGCCGCAATTTTGGTTATCGTCGTCATCGCATTGTTTCTGAGTTTCTTTCCCGTCATGCTGTGGATCTCGGCGCTCGCTTCGGGCGTGCGGATCTCGATCCTCACGCTGTTCGCGATGCGCTTGCGCCGCGTAACGCCAAGCCGGATCGTCAATCCGATGATCAAGGCGACGAAGGCCGGTCTCGGCCTGTCGATCAATCAGCTCGAGAGCCATTACTTGGCCGGGGGCAACGTCGACCGTGTCGTCAATGCCCTCATTGCCGCGCAGCGCGCCAATATCGAGCTCGAATTCGCCCGCGCCGCCGCCATCGATCTGGCCGGCCGCGATGTGCTGCTCGCCGTGCAGATGAGCGTCAACCCGAAAGTCATTGAAACGCCTACCGTCGCTGCTGTCGCCAAGGACGGCATCGAAGTGAAAGTCAAAGCCCGCGTAACGGTGCGCGCCAACATCGAGCGCCTCGTCGGCGGCGCCGGCGAAGAGACGATCATCGCCCGTGTCGGCGAGGGCATCGTTACGACCGTAGGCTCCTCGAATTCCCATAAGGACGTTCTGGAGAATCCGGATCTAATTTCCCGCACCGTGCTCGGCAAAGGCCTTGACGCCGGAACGGCTTTCGAAATTCTGTCGATCGATATCGCGGACGTCGACGTAGGCAAGAACATCGGGGCGAACCTGCAGACCGAGCAAGCGGAAGCCGACAAGCGCATCGCCCAGGCGAAGGCGGAGGAACGACGCGCGATGGCGGTTGCCCAGGAGCAGGAAATGAGGGCGAAGGTCGTCGAGATGAGAGCCCGCGTCGTGGAATCCGAATCGCAGGTTCCGCTCGCCATGGCCGATGCCCTCAAGTCAGGCAAAATCGGCGTGATGGATTACATGAACCTCAAAAATATCGAAGCGGATACCCAAATGAGAGGCAGCATCGCAAAACCGGAAGGCGGAGCGGACGACGGCAAGCAGGACCGCTGATCCCATGCCTGCTTTTCTTCCAGAGGAGGTGGGTACCTGCCCGTGGACAACAATCCAATCGAAGCTTTGATCCGCTTTATCGTAGAGCACATTTATCTCGTCTTTATTGTCGGCGGCGTCATCTGGTCGATTTTCAGCAAAATGGCGAAGCCAGGCGCCGGGCCTGGTCCCGGACCGCAGCGGCGGCCGTCGGGAATGCCTGATTTCGGAGGGGGCGGCATGCCGCAGCGCACATCGGGTCCCCTGCAGCGCACCGAGGTCCCGGCACAGCGTCCGGAACCCCCCGTTCCGGGGCCGGCCCGTCCGCCTTCAGTTTCCGCTCGTCCATCGTCCGCCGGCCCGCTCGGACGTGCCGCAGATCGCCGTACGGGCTCCATGGAGCCTTCCGAGGAAGGCCTGAGCGGCGGCGAAGGGAGATCGTCCGAATGGGCGGAGCCCTGGACAGATGCTCCCGCTTTTCCCGAAGCATTGCCTTCCGTACGCAGAGGCGAGCTCGACGACCGGAGCATGGACGGCTCCAGGCGTCAGCCGCTGCGCCAGCAGCAGGCTTCGCCTCACGAAGCTGAGGCCGCGCGCGCTTCCGGCCTGACAGGGGAAGAGATAAGACAGGCGGTGCTGTGGGCCGAAATCATCGGACCGCCGCGCTCCCGCAAGCCTTACCGCCGCTAAGCCGTTCAGCTTGATGTCCTGCCTAAGGCCGCAGCATGGAGAACATCCATGCTGCGGCCTTTTTGCCATGGACAAGGGATGAACGTCATCGCACCGTTGCGGAGCAAAGCTCGCGAGATGCGCCGCCCCGGCCTTCGAACTGATCCGGCAACATGTCTCCAAGCCGCTCTCGTCCGTTCATAATCGGGCCGCTCCCTGCATACTTTTTAAGAAGAAAAGACAGCGGATGGATGCAGGCATTCTGTTCTACTCTTCGCAAAGCAGCGGCCTTCCGCCCTTATTGCCGGCGGCGAAGCCGATGTCCTTGCAGAGAAAAGCTGTACGGAGGGAGAATGGACACCTCAATGGGCAAGCTGAGCCGAAGAATGCGCAAATGGACGGCCGATATCCTCGATCTGCCCCAGGATGTGGCCTATGATCTTCCCCGGATGATCATGATCGGGGACCGTCAGCTTTATATTGAAAACCACCGCGGCGTGATTCATTTCTCGTCGGAGCAGCTTAGGCTCAAGCTCAGCAAGGGAGAGCTCGAAGTCAACGGGATGGACCTCATCATCCGTACGATCTGGACGGAAGAGGTGTTCATCGAGGGCAGAATCACTTCCGTAAACCTGAAGGACGGGGAGGGAAAACGATGAATGAGGGATGGTTGCCGCGGCTGCGGGGAATCGTCACGGTGCGGCTGCGCGGTGGCGCCCAGGAAGAGCTCGTCAACGACTGCTTGAAGGACGGGCTGGCGCTGTGGTCGATCCGGCGGACAAGCCCGGAGGAAATGGAGTTTGCCGTGCAGGTGCCGGACTTCTTCCGGCTGAAGCCGTATTTGAAGCGGACGGGCTGCCGGATTCATGTGACGCGGCGGCGGGGGCTGCCGTTCTGGCTTCGCAAAGCGGCGAAGCGCAAGTTTTTTGCGGCCGGCATCGTCCTCTTTTTCGCGACGATGTTCCTGCTCTCTTCTCTGGTATGGACGATCGAGGTGCGGGGGACGGAGCGGATCAAGCAAGAGGATCTGCTTGCCGCGGCGAAGGCGGAAGGGGTGTATCCGTTCCAATGGTCCTGGAAGCTTCCCGAGCCCAGCCTGCTGGCGGCCAAGCTGTCGGCGCGCTTGCCGGATGCGGCATGGATCGGCGTGGAGAAAAAAGGGACAAGAATCATTTTCCAGGTGGTGGAGTCCAAGCGTCCCGATGCCGCCAAGCTGAACAGCCCGCGCCATATCATCGCATCCTCGGATGCGGTCGTGACCCGCATCATCGCCGATAAGGGAAGGCCGGTCGTCCGAGTCAATACCAAGGTGAAGAAGGGCCAGACCTTGATTTCCGGTACGATCGGAGAACCGCCCAATACGGCTACCGTCGTTGCCGATGGAGAGGTGCGCGGCCTCGTCTGGCATGAATATGCGATCGTTTCTCCGCTAAGCATCCAGACCCATGTCTATACCGGGGAGAGCAAGACAAAATGGTCGGTTGTCCTGTTCGGCAGGGCGCTGCAGGTGAGCGGGTTCGGAGCCAACCCCTTTGCCCAGTCGCAGACGCAGGAGAAGCAGGAGAATCTGGGCTGGCGGGGACTGAGGCTGCCGGCAGGACGGCTCAAGGAGACGGTCATGGAAACCCGGGTGGAAGAGAAGACGCTTACCCGGGAGGAGGCCGTGCAGGCGGGCATAGAGAGAGCAAAAGCGGATCTGATGTCGAAGGCGGGGGCGGATGCTGTCGTGAAGGAGCAAAAAATTTTGCATGAGAAGACGGACAATGGTAAAGTTTATATGAAAGTTCTGTTGGAAGTGGACCAATCGATCGTGAAGGAAATGCCACTAGTTCAGATGCAAGGAGAATGAGGAACGCTTGCCAACTGAGACGAAAACCGCCAAGATCGTGTTAGACAACGCTGCGGAAGGGCTTGCTTTGTTCGGTCCCCGCGATCACTATTTGAGAATGATTGAAGCTCTGACGTCCTCGCAGATCCGGTCCCGCGATGCCGAAGTCGTCATCAGCGGGCCGGCCGAAGAGGTCGATTCCCTGGAGCAGCTCTATTCCGTCCTGCTTCAGCTCTTCCGAGGGGGCTACACCCCGAGCGAGAGAGATATCATGTACGCTTTCGAATTGTCCCGCACGCTTGAAGCCGACCAGCTGCTTGACTTGTTCAAGACGGAGCTGACGACGACTTTCCGCGGCAAGCCGATTCGGGTCAAGACTTTGGGCCAGCGCCATTACGTCAAGATGATCAAGGCCAGGGACGTCGTGTTCGGCATCGGACCGGCCGGCACGGGCAAAACCTACCTGGCTGTCGTCATGGCTGTCGCTGCGCTGAAGGAAGGCGCGGTCAAAAGAATTCTGCTTACCCGTCCTGCCGTCGAGGCGGGCGAGAATCTCGGCTTCCTTCCCGGCGACCTGCAGGAGAAGGTGGACCCGTACTTGCGCCCGCTCTACGACGCGCTGCATGACGTCATGGGGCCGGAGGCGACCGCCAAGGCGTTCGAGCGGGGAATCATCGAGATCGCGCCGCTCGCGTACATGCGCGGACGGACTTTGGACGACTCCTACATCATTCTGGACGAGGCCCAGAATACGACTCCCGAGCAGATGAAAATGTTTCTGACGAGGCTTGGCTTCGGATCCAAGATGATCGTAACGGGCGACGTCACCCAGATCGACCTTCCGAGAGGCAAGAAATCCGGTCTCAAGGAAGCGCAGCGCATCCTTACGGACATTCCGGAGATCGGCTTCATCCAATTCGTGGAGCAGGATGTCGTCCGGCATTCCCTTGTGCAGAAAATCATCATGGCCTACAATGAGGATGCTGAAATCCAAGCATAGAGAGGACTGTTGGCGGCATGGACCGGAAAAGGGAAGACAGCCGGAATCCGGCTGAGCAGCCTTCATGGATCTATAAATGGAAGCAGAGCCCAGTAATTCGAACGGGGCTCTGCATTTTGTTCGTGCTGCTGTTCTACTTCAACTTGTCCCCGCATCTTGTTCCGGAGACGTACAACATCACCCTGGATCAAGCGAGCGACCGCGACATCGTCGCTTCCAAAACCGTGGAGGACAAGATCGCCACGAAGCGGGCGCAGGAGCAGGCCGCCGAGTCGGTGGAGCCGATCTCCAGCTCTCTGCCGCTCAAGCCGGATTCCATTCTCAACCGGGTGTTCAACCGGATCGAGCTGCTGAATCAGGATGAGGGCGTCACCGAAAGCAACAAGATCGACATCTACCGGAGCGAAATTCCGAGCTACTACAGCGAATACTTGGACGAGTTCAGCCGCCTGAACCAAGGCAAGCCGGGAATCAGCGATACGCTGCTGGAGGAGATGGCCAAAGCCGCCAAGGCGCAAGCCTACGCCGTCCCTGCCGAAGTGTTCTACAAGCTTCCGAGCCTGACCTCGGCCCAGATCGCGGAGATGAGGCAGGTCGGAGTGACCGTCGTCCGCAAGCTGTCGGCCGATCCGATCCGGGAAGCCGAGACGGCGCGCGCCAAGGTGGCCGAGCTCGTGAACGCCAGCTCGCTCACGCAGCGCACGACCCGCGAGATCGTGCAGGAGCTCGCCCGCATGTCGCTCATGCCGAACAAGTTCCCGGACAACGCGGCGACCGAGGAAGCCAGGAATCTCGCGAGAGAGAACACGACCCCCGTCATGATCAAGGAAGGCGGCATCATCGTCAAGAAAGGCGAGGTCGTCGGCAAGGAGAAATACGACATGCTGGCGGGAGCGGGCATGCTCGGCGGGCAGCGCACCTACTGGCCGCAGCTTGGGCTTTTGCTGGCGAGCGTCCTGTTCGTGCTCATGATCATGGTCTACTTGCAGCAGTCCGGAAGCATCAGCGGCGTGAAGCCCCGCTACAACAACATGCATCTATTCATGCTGTGGCTGATCAATCTGCTCAATCTGGCCTTGATGCAGGCAGCGGGGCTTACGCAGTCGGCTTCAATGCCTTACGCGGCCTACATCGCTCCGGCAGCCGTCGGCACGATGCTCATCACGCTGCTGCTCGACAAGCAGCTGGCGATCGTCAGCTCATTCCTGTTCGCCATCATGGGCAGCGTCATCTTCAACGCCGACCAGAACACGCTGTTCGACTTCCGGTACGGCTTCGTCATCAGCGTCGTCTCGTTCAGCGCGATCTTCAGCGTTCACCGCGCGAGCCAGCGCTCGACGATTCTGAAGGCGGGCATCATGGCGAGCCTGTTCGGGACGGTGTCGGTACTGGCGATCCTCCTGCTGGGCGATCTGCCGGAGCGCAAGGACATCCTGTACTCGCTCGGCTTTGCCTTCGGCAGCGGACTCGTCACCGCCGTGCTCGTCATCGGGCTGATGCCGTTCTTCGAGCTTACGTTCGGCATCCTGTCCGCGCTGAAGCTCGTGGAGCAGCATGGAATCGCCGAGCAGCTGAGCGCGGCCTTCCAGACGCGGATCTGGCTGCCGAGCGGCGGCTACCTCGTCTGGGAGCAGACCGAGGCGCTTACGGTCATCGATGTCAACACGGGCAAGTTCACCGGAACAAGCGGCTTGGAGGATACGGTGTTCCGCACGAACATGGAGGCGGCCCGCGAGATCGCCCGCCTGCTCCGGCTGCGCGACGTGGGCGGCATCATCATCGTGGATTTCATCGATATGGAAGACGGCATCCATCGGGAGAAGGTGCGCCATCAGCTCGAGGACGCCTCGCGGGACGACCGGAGCAAATGCCAGGTTCACGGCTGGACCCGGCTCGGCCTGCTCGAGATTACCCGCAAGAAAACGCGCAAGAGCATCGGGCCCAAGTTCCATGAGATCTGCGGCAGCTGCGGCGGGAGCGGGCAACGGTACGTCGGGCTCTCTCCGCGCGCCAAGGGCGGTCAGGATGGACGAGCTTCGACATAGCTATTGTATGAGCGCCTAGGATATGGTACACTACTTTGGTGTATGTCCCCCGAGGACATATATGGTACCGCACCGGACGGGTTTCAAGCCGGGATCTCGCTCGTCGATTTCCCCACCTTTTCCAGGCGAGTCTTCGACTATAAGGAGGTGCACCATCCATGTTCGCAATTATCGAAACAGGCGGCAAGCAGTACAAAGTTCAGCAAGGCGACGTTCTCTACATCGAGAAGCTGAACGCCGGCGAAGGCGATACGGTAACGTTTGATCGCGTCCTGGCCGTATCCAAGGACGGAGGTCTCGTGACGGGTTCCCCGATCGTTTCCGGAGCTACGGTTTCCGGCAAGGTCGAGAAAATCGGCAGAGGCAAGAAGATCATCGTGTACAAGTACAAAGCCAAGAAGAACTACCGCCGCAAGCAAGGCCACCGTCAGCCGTACACGAAAGTCACGATCGAAAGCATCCAAGCGTAAGCTGGTGCTCTCATGATCGAGGTTACGTTCATCCGGCGGTCCGGTGACCGGCATATTACCGCCTTCTCCGTCAAGGGGCACGCGAAATATGCCAAAGCGGGCAAAGATATCGTATGCGCAGGTGTATCCGCCGTTACGGTGGGCACCGTGAATTCTATTGAGGCGTTGGCAGGCGTCGCCCTGCCGGCCGTCATGAAGAATGGATGGCTCCAATCGGAAATTCCAGCTCTGCAGGACGAAACGGCCGACGGCCGGGTCCAGCTGCTTCTGGAATCCATGGTGGTGATGCTGAGCGGAATCGCCGATTCCTACAGCAAATTCGTCACCTTGAACGAAGAGCTAGTTTAACGAGAAGGGAGGACACCGACATGTTGAAACTGAATCTTCAGTTGTTCGCTTCCAAAAAGGGCGTAGGCTCCACGAAGAACGGACGCGACAGCCAATCGAAGCGCCTCGGCGCCAAGCGTGCTGACGGCCAAGTCGTAAGCGCGGGCAGCATCCTGTTCCGTCAACGCGGAACGAAGATCCACCCGGGCAACAACGTGGGCATCGGCAAGGATGACACGCTGTACGCTCTGATCGACGGCGTCGTCAAGTTCGAGCGTTGGGGACGCGACCGCAAGAAAGCCAGCGTTTATCCCGTTGATCTGGCTCCGGTAGCTGCAGCAGTAGAAGCTTAAGTTCACGAGAGACGCGACCCGGCCTGATTTGAACAGGCCGGGTTTTTTTGTCAACAAATTGCCGGCTGGCATACGGAGTTGGCTGGCCAGGGCATCCTTAAGGCAGAAAGTGGGATAAACGTATGAATCGCATCGGATCGGCTAAGCTGTATGCAGCGGGGTCTGTCCTGCTGCCTGCAGCAGGCGTGATCATTCGGCCTTCCTTGCTATGGACGCATATTTTGTTCATTCTGTGGGCCGTTGCCGCAGCTGCCTTCTGGATTGTCCAGGAGCGCAAGGAGCATGAGGAACGCGCCAGGCGCGCCTCCGCGCTCCAGCAGCAAGCCTCCATCCGTACGCTGAATCATCACCGGCATGACTGGATGAACGATTTGCAGGTGCTGTACGGCTATATCCGCATCGGCAAGCTGGATAGGGCTGCTGCCAGCGTGGAACGGATCCGGGACAAGATGGCGGTGGAGAGCAAGATCGCTCACCTGGGCATTCCTTCTCTCGTCGCCTATCTGCAATCTTTCCGCACGCTCAGCCACAATCTGGTGCTTGAAGTGGACGTCGAGGACAACCTCACGCTGGAGGATTTCCAGCTTGACCGAGACCGGACCGCGGATGCCCTGATCGAAGTCATTAACGCTTATCGCTTCGGCGTCAAGCCGGGAATCGGCGATCCTGCCGTCCTGGTGCTGAAGCTGTCCCGCGCAGCCGATGAGCTGATGGTGGAGCTGGAGTTCGCCGGCGAGCTGCGCGACGGCGATGAGCTGGTAGATAAATTGGAGCAGCGTCTGCGCGGAACCCCGCTGCAGGCCGTCAGCCTGAAGCAGTTCCGCCATGTGCTGCTTAAGGCTCCGCTCTGCGCATAATTGGAGGCTAATCATGTTTGTCGATAAAGCAAAAATATTTGTCAAAGGCGGAGACGGCGGAGACGGCATCGTATCGTTCCGGAGGGAGAAATACGTGCCCGAGGGCGGTCCAGCAGGCGGGGACGGCGGCCGTGGAGGCAATGTCATCTTCCGTGTGGACGAGGGCTTGCGCACGCTGATGGACTTCCGCTATCAGAAGCACTTCAAGGGCGAACGCGGCGAGCGGGGCCGTCCGAAGAGCATGCATGGAGCCGGAGCCGAGGATACGATCGTGCGCATCCCCCCGGGAACGATCATCATTGATGACGATACCGGCGAAATTGTCGGGGATATGACCCGCCACGGACAACAGGTCATCGTCGGCAAAGGCGGACGGGGCGGACGGGGCAACCCGCGCTTCGCGACGATCAGCAACCCCGCTCCCGAAATCGCGGAGAAGGGCGAGGAGGGCCAGGAGCGCTGGCTCGTGCTGGAGCTCAAGGTCATGGCCGATGTCGGGCTCGTCGGTTTCCCGAGCGTGGGCAAATCGACGCTGCTGTCGATCGTATCCGCCGCCAGACCGAAGATCGGCGCCTACCATTTTACGACGATCACGCCCAATCTTGGCGTTGTCGATGTCGAAGAGGGCCGCAGCTTCGTCATGGCCGACTTGCCGGGCTTGATTGAAGGCGCACATGAAGGCATCGGCCTTGGCCATGAATTCCTGCGCCATGTCGAGCGCACCCGAGTCATCATCCATGTCGTCGACATGTCGGGCACCGAAGGACGCGATCCGTTCGAGGACTGGCTGAAGATCAACGAAGAGCTCGTGCTCTACAACGCCAAGCTCGCCGAGCGTCCGCAGATCATCGCAGCCAACAAGATGGACATGCCCGAATCCGCCGCGAATCTGGAGCTGTTCCGCCAGAAGCTGGCGGAACGCGAAGAGGAAGGCCAGACCTACGACATCGTTCCCATCTCCTCGCTGACCAAGGAAGGCATTCAGGAGCTGCTCTACAAGGCAGCCGCAAAGCTGGATGAAATTCCGGAAGCGCCTGAACTCGAGGAGGTAAAGGAAGTCGAGGAGCGGAAAATTTACCGTCATGCCGAGAAGAAGGAAGAGCCGTTCCGCGTGTACCGCGAGAACGACTACTATGTCGTGGAGAGCGAATCGTTCGAGCGTCAGCTCAAGCGGATTCACCTCAACTCGTATGACGCCGTGAACCGCTTCGGCCGCATGCTGCGCAAGATGGGCGTCGATTCCGCTCTGCGGAAAATCGGAGCCAAGGATGGAGATACGGTGCATCTCGGCGAATTCGTGTTCGAATTTTTCGAGGGAAGCGAATACTCCCCGGAATAAGAGGCAAGCAGGGGGAATCGGGCCGGGAGAAATCCGGGCCTTTTCCTTTGTCTTTTTATAGATAACTCCTATAAAGTGATGGTTATTTTATATTTCAAAATAATAATGAATTCCCTTATGATGAGACTAAGAAAAGAAACGGGGTGGCAGCGATGGGAGATCGGGTTCAGCAGCAATTCGATGCGGTTTCGTCTCGATATGACGCACAGCGGAGAATGCTGATTCCTTGCTTCGACGACTTTTACGGAATGGCGGCCTGGGCCGCCGACAGCGCCGCAGCGGAGCCGAGGATATTGGATTTAGGGGCGGGAACGGGGCTGATGTCCTCCTTTATGAGGCAGCGTTATCCGAGAGCGCATATTACGCTGACGGATTTCACGGCAAGCATGCTGGACAAGGCGAGAGAACGATTTGCGGGCGACAGCCGAGTCGATTTCGTGCAAGCGGATATGACGGGCGAGCTTCCCGAAGGGCCTTACGACCTGATCGTTTCCTCGCTGGCCATCCATCATCTGCGGCATGAGGATAAGCGGTTGTTGTTCGGCAGCGTGATGGCGCGGCTTGAAGACGGAGGCCGCTTCGTCAATGCCGATCAAGCCGCGGCGGAGTCCCCGTTGTTCGACCGGCTGTACCGGGAGCAGTGGCTGAGGGATATTTACGACGGCCGCTTGGCCGCGGAGGAGGCGGACGCTCCGTGCTTCGAAGGGAAGTCGACATCAACGCGAAAGTGTCCGAGCAGCTTCGCTGGATGGAGGAAGCGGGCTTCTCCAGCGTCGATTGCGTCTATAAATATCGGGATTTTGCCGTGTTCTGCGCCGTGAAATAAAGGGCCGCAAAACGATGTTCCGCTTAGAAACAGGTGAATAGATAGAGAGAGCAACACAGCTGCCGGATGATTGTCGATCGGGCAGCTTTTCTGATGGCAGTTTATGCGTTATAATGTACATAAATTCGTTAAAACGAACATTGGGCATGAAATCAACGGTTGCCGAAAGGATCGGTTTTCCGTATAATGTCCTCTATGGGAGTACATCTGTCTACGCTGGGAGGACGAAATGTTGACAGAGCGATATTATGTCGTCCGCGAGGATTTGCTGCCCGAAGCCATCATCAAGACGATCGCGGTCAAGGAGATGCTGGCGCGCGGCGAAGCGGCCACCATCCATGAGGCGGTGGAGAAGGCGGATCTGTCGCGCAGCGCGTTTTATAAGTATCGGGAAGGCGTGTTGACGCTGGGGGAGCTGGAGCGGGGGTCGATCATTACGGTGTCCATCGATTTGGAGCATCGGGCCGGCATTTTGTCCCAAGTGCTCAGCATGTTCGCGGCCCGAGGCGGCAACGTGCTGACGATCCATCAGAGCATCCCGCTGCAAGGCTCCGCCAATGTGGTGCTGTCGGTAGATACGGCTCCGATGAAGGATGAAGTGTTCGCATTCGTGGACGAACTTCGCTTGGTGCCAGGCGTCAAGCGGGCTTCGGTCATCGGCCAGGGATAGAAAAGCGCTGCGTCCGGTGCTGTGAATGCCGGATCGGCCTAAGCATGTCGACTAGGAACAGGAACGGGGGAATGGCGATGAAGCCGGTTAAGGTAGGGTTGCTCGGACTAGGAACGGTGGGCACGGGAGTCGTGCGGATCGTGGAGGGCCATCAGGCGGATTTGCGCAGCCAGGTCGGATCTCCGATCGAGATTGAGAAGGTGCTCGTGCAGAACGTGGAGAAGACGAGGACGATCGGCATCGATGCGGCGAAGCTGACGACCGATCCGTGGGAGATCATCCGCAATCCGGAGATCGATGTCATCGTAGAAGTCATGGGCGGCATCGAGAACACGAAGGAGTATATTCTCGAAGCTCTCTCGCGCGGCAAGCATATCGTCACGGCCAACAAGGATCTGATGGCGCTGCATGGCCGCGAGATTCTGGCCAAGGCCAGCGAGCAGCGCTGCGACGTTCTGTACGAAGCCAGCGTGGCTGGCGGCATTCCGATCATCCGCACGCTCAACGAAGGCTTTTCCTCGGACCGCATTACCAAAATCATGGGCATCGTCAACGGCACGACCAACTACATCCTGACGAAAATGAGCCAGGAGGGGGCGTCCTACGCCGACGTGCTGAAGGAGGCCCAGGATCTCGGCTATGCCGAATCCGACCCGACCTCCGATGTGGAAGGGCTGGATGCCGCCCGCAAAATGACGATCCTCTCCCGGCTCGGCTTCCGCTCGGAAGTTAATCTGGAAGACGTGTCGGTCAAGGGCATCTCCTCCGTCTCCAAGGAAGACATCGCCTACGCGAAGCGGCTCGGCTACGAGGTCAAGCTGCTCGGCATCGCCGAGCGCCGGGACGAGTCGATCAGCGTCAGCGTGCAGCCGACGATGGTGAAGACGACCCATCCGATCGCCTCGGTCAACGGGGTGTTCAACGCCGTGTACGTCCACGGCGAAGCTGTCGGGGAAACGATGTTCTACGGCGCGGGCGCCGGAGAGCTGCCGACGGCGACCTCGGTCGTCGCGGATCTCGTGTCCGTGGTGAAAAACCTGAAGATCGGCGTCAACGGCCAGCAGGGCGTCATTTCCTACAACGAGAAGCGGCTCAAGACCGACGAGCAGATCTCGTCCAAGAACTTCCTCCGGCTCCATGTCGCGGACAAAGCCGGCGTTCTCGCCCGGATTACGCAGGTGTTCGCCGAATACGAAGTCAGCCTCGAATCCGTTATCCAGCAGCCGAATGCGGATCTGAAGGAAGCGGAGATCATCGTGATTACCCATAATGCCAGCAAGGCCGCGATGAATAAAGTGCTGGACGCCTTCCAGACGCTGGATGTCATCCAGAACGTGCAGAGCGTCTACCGGGTGGAAGGCTGATGGGCATGCGAAGCGTGCTGGTGCGAGTCCCGGCCAGCACGGCGAATCTGGGACCCGGCTTCGACTGTCTGGGCATGGCGCTGTCGCTCTATACATGGATCGAGATGAAGCCGGCGGACAAGGCTACGGTCATCCGGCTGCATGGGGAAGGGCTTGAAGGCATCCCGCTGGACAAAAGCAATTTGATCTACAAGACAGCCCAGCTCGTCTTTCAGGAAACGGGAACCGATCTGCCGGAGCTGGAAATCGACATGTACAGCGATATCCCGCTCACCCGCGGCCTCGGCAGCAGCGCGAGCGCCATCGTCGGCGCCCTGACGGCCGCAAGCGAGCTGACAGGCGGCGGCCTCGACCGCGATGCCCTGCTCCAGATCGCCAGCCGCCTGGAAGGGCATCCGGACAACGTCGGAGCCTCGCTGTTCGGCGGCATCGTCGCGGCGGCCTGGGACG
>NZ_CBRA020000012.1:0-40650 GCF_000469945.2 Paenibacillus sp. P22
CCAAGCCGCGGCAGTATTCCACGGCGCTGCCCGCCCGGGCGGCGCGGGCCGCCGTCAACATCGCGGTGCCGGAAATTCCCGGCATACGCGCGCTCGATCCCTGCTGCGGCATCGGCACCGTGCTGCTGGAAGCTCTCTCGATGGACATCGACATCCGGGGCGCTGACCTCAATCCGCTCGCAGCGGTCGGGGCACGCGAGAATCTGCGGCATTTCGGCTATCCCGAAGAGCTGGTGCGGATTGCGGACATGCGCAGCCTGGAAGGGCGTTATGACGCCGCCCTGCTCGACATGCCCTATAATCTCTGCTCCGTGTCGCCGCCGGAGGAGCAGCTGGAGATGCTTGCCTCCCTGCGCCGGCTGGCGGGACGGGCCGTCATCCTGACGACCGAGCCGATCGAGCCGCTCATCCGGGAAGCCGGCTTCTCCATCCGCGAGACCTGCCGCCTGACCAAAGGCAGCTTCGTCCGTTTTTTGCATCTTTGCGATTGATCGCCGAGAAATTCATGACATCCATACTGTCAGGATGAAGGCGGTATACTGGGGCCGAACTCAATTTGCGAGGAGGACTCCTGTATGCCGTCTCATTTTGCGCTCGAAAAAGCCCGTTCCTTTCTGCTCCTGAACGCCCGTCTGATCGACCGCCTCCGCTTCCGCTTCCACTGGGAGGAAGGCTCCGCCGAAGCCGTCCTGCAGGCGCTGAAAGCCTATCAAAACCCAGATGGAGGCTTCGGCCATGCGCTTGAGCCTGACATTCGCTGCCCGCATAGCCAGCCCGTGCCGCTGGAGGTCGCCTTGGATGTAATCGCCGAGACCGGTCTGAGGGACAAGCAGCTGGAGGACGGCATCGTCCGATGGCTGAAGGCCGCTTCACTGCCCCAGGGAGGCTGGCCGATCATTCGCGGCGACGCGGCCGGCTGGCCGCTCTCCCCCTGGTGGGAAGGGCTGGACACCTCTGCCCCCTCTATCAACCCGACCGGCACGCTGCTCGGGATCCTCTACCGCAGCGGCTGGACAGAGCTTGCCGGACAAGACTGGTTCCAGGCAGCCGAACGGTCGGCGTGGAGGATGCTGGAGAGGGATCCGGATCGCGAGCCGCAAGGCTACCACGAAGCCGTCCACTGGATCGCCTTCCTGAACGCGGCTCCCGACCGGGAACGCGCCGAGCCGCTGCTGCGCCGGCTGGATGCCTGGCTGCGGAAGCCGGGCGTCATCGGCTTGGACTTCCATGCGGAAGGCTACGTCCACAAAGTGCTGGACTGGGCGCCGGAGCCGAACGCTTACGCGAGGAAATTCATCGAGGATGTTGCCGTGGAGGAGCATCTGGATGCGATGGAGAGAGAGCAGGAGGAGGACGGCGGCTGGCCGATGTCCTTCCCTGCCTTGAGTCCGGCGGCGGAGATGGAGTGACGCGGCATCGTCACGCTCCAGCGCCTGCTTACGCTGCGGGCATACGGCAGGCTGTGAGATGGCCTTCTAAGCTCGGGCGGCGTTGAATAAGCTGGGGAAGACATTCACCTTACACGAAGGGGGAATTCCATGTCTTCCCACATTCAGCCGTCCCGGGCGGAGATTCGCGCGGAGGCCCGCTCCGCCCTGTCCGGCAGATGGGCCCGGGCGATCGCGGTCAGCGCCATTCCGGTGGTGGTCAGCTTCATCCTGCAGGAGTTCGGCAGGTTCGGAGGGCTGCTCGAGCTGCTTGTCGCCGGTCCGCTCGCGCTCGGCTCGGCCCTCTTTTACCTTGCGCTCGCGCGCAGGCGGGAAATCGCCGTCGGAATGATCTTTGACGGCTTCCGCTACTACGGCAAAGCGCTCGGGCTCTATCTCCTGATGGCGTTGTTCGTGTTTCTGTGGACGCTGCTTCTGGTCATACCCGGTATTATCGCGGCATACCGCTACTCCCAGGCCTATTATATTCTGGCCGACAATCCGGAGACGGGAGTGCTCGAGGCTCTGGACCGCAGCAAGCAGCTGATGACCGGCCATAAATGGCGGCTTTTCGTGCTCCAGCTCAGCTTCCTCGGCTGGGCCATCCTGGCCGTGATTCCGTTCGGGCTCGGCCTGCTGTGGCTGATGCCTTACGTCTCGGCGTCCGCTGCGGTTTTTTACAGGCATCTGATCGAGGAGCCTCTTGTACCCGCCACTTTTTGATCTGTCCTTGCCATCGTCGTCTTGAGCCGCCATCCCCGGCATGAGGATTGAACCGGCGTGAACGGCAAGCAAACCTGACAATCCTCGTCCCACCTGCCCGCAAGAACATTGAAGAAGCATGCGCACAATTTCATGAAATTTGTCTTGACATTTCCGTTTCTCAGCCTTAAATTTAGAACATACGATCGTACGACATGTGTAGGAACATGCGGAAGCACCGCAGCCTGCGGCTCTCCTAGAGAGCTGCTTGCTGCGGTGCTTTTTCGCGTTCTATCATTCGTGCGGAATTAGGAGGAGATTGGATTGTCGACGACCATTTTTCCGTCTTTACGCGCTTCGGACTGGCGGCGCGCAGGCTCGGTAGCGGCTGCCCTCGTTGTTGCACTCATGCTGCTTGCGGCCCCGTCCCCGGCCGCTGCCGCTTCTCTCGCCGTCAGCCCCGCAGCCAAGAGCGCCTTCGAGCGGACGGCCGCCGCCGCAGCAGCTCCTGCGGCAGCCAGATTGAACGCCCATTATGGCGCTTACGTCTCGCTCACCGCCCAGTTGGAGGAACGAAGCCTTCGTGCCGCCGAGCTCCATCTTCGCAACAGCCGGGATACTGCCGCCATCCGCAAGTCGATTCCTTCGATTGACACCGATCTCATCGCCAAGCAGGAGGCCGCCGTGCAGAAGGCGAGGTCCGCCTACGAGCCTTTGTACGCGGCTTATACGGCCATGAACCATCAAGCTAGCGCAGCTTCCAAGTACGGCAGCAAGGAATTGGCCAAGCTCGTCCGCATGCAGGCAGATACGATGAAGGCCGCCGTTCAGCTGGCCCGGCAGCAGATCCGGATCCAGGAGGATCGGCTGAAAGCTCTCCGTGCAGAGCGAACCCGCAAGATGAACGCAGCACGCAAGGCATTGGGAGGAATGGACGAGTTCTCTCTCTCGATCCGATCCCGCCAATCCGCTGCCAAAGTTCCCGAATCCGCCGCAGCGGCCGCTCTCAAGGATTTTGGAGCCGCCGCACGCAAGAACGATGCCGCGGCCGTGGAGAACTCGCTGGCGATGATGAACGGTTATGCCAAGCAGCTGCTCGCCCACAAGCAGGCTATCGTCGATCTGGAGCTTAGAGGCGCATCCGTCGCTGCCGACGTGAAGAAACAGCTTGCGGCCCAAGGCATCCAGGTTCAGGCCTGATCGCCGAGGAGCACTGGAATGCGTGTGTTCCTGCCCTTATGAAGATCAGAGCCGTACCGGAAATGCCCCGCAATTCTTGCTCGATGGCCTTAAGGTTTTACGGGTAGATTCCCTATGTTTGCCCGGTGTCGGAAGCCTCGTCCCGAACAACAGCCTGCCCCTGGAACCTGCTTCGGTTGAGTCCGGCCAGGCAGGCCGTCAGCAGGTAGAAGGAACCCGTCATGGCATAGACAGCCGAGATGCCCCATCGGTCCGCCATCCAGGACAGAAGAACGACCGACAGGCCGAGCAGGGAGTATACCAGCGTATTTTCGGCGCTCATCACTTTGGGGAGCTGCTCGGGAGGGCAGGCGCTCTGGAAGACGGTTCTGCGCGTCACCTCGCGGAGCTGCTGAGGCGGCCCCATGAGGATGACCAGCAGCAGCGCGACCCATGGCGTTTCCGTCGCGGCATAGCCAAGCGTCATCAGGCCCATCAGACCCGCTCCGGCCATGATGGACAGAGCCGGCCGCCGCATCAGGCGTTTGGTGAAGGCAACGATGAGCAGGCCGCCGATGATGCAGCCGGCAAAATAACCTCCGTTGATGATTCCATACCATTCGGTTCCCCTGCCCAGCTGCTCGGTCGCATAGACGAGCATGAGCGCGCCGATCCAGGCCGCCCCGACCGTGCCTTCGATGGTATCCATCACAATGAGCAGCCGCAGGGTCTTGTTGCGCCAAATGTTTTGCCAGCCTTCCTTGACCGACGCCCAGGCACCGATCTTTTGGCCGCCGCTCCGGACTCCGCTGTCGCCGAGCTCCGGCAGGCCGGCAGCCGCCTCCAAGCCGGCTTCCCCTGCCGGGTCAGGTTTCTTTTGGCCAAGCGAAGCCGTTGAAGAAGCGGCCGGCTCCTTGAGCTGCAAGGTCAGCACAAGCGCCCCGGCATACATGGCAAGGGTCAAGCCCATGACGGTGCCGCCTCCCAGCCAGGTGACAAGGATGCCGCCCACTGCCCATCCGAGCAGCATGACGGTCTGGTCGGTTGTGGACATCAGCCCGTTGGCTTTCATCAGCTCGTTTTTGCCTGCATACATGGGGATGAGCGAATTGCGGACAGGCGTCGTAATGCCATCCGTGAACGACAGCAGGGCAATGAGGAGGAGAGCAATCGGAATTCCGCTGACGCTCATATTCGCCGCCACCAGAGCGAGTACGGCGAACAAGGCGACCTGCATCAGCTGGGACAGCTTGATCAGCGACGTAAGCCGGAACCGGTCCATGATGAGCGGTGCCATGATTCCGCAAGTGAGCTGGCCGGCAACCCGGCAGAGCGCCACGAATGCGGAGAACAGCGCCGAGCCGGTCAGCTTGTAGACCATTGTAATGACCGACAGCAGATACAGCGCATCAGCAAGATTGGAGAGGCTTTGTCCGGCCCACAGCAGCCGGAATAGTTTGGGATGGGTCATCTTCCTGCCTCTCTTTCTCGTTGATGGAGGATGATCGATTTAAAAAATCCTCTACTTTTGAAATAAATAACTTTATAAAGTCATCATATCTGTACCCTCCATGTAATGTCAACGATTTCCGGCGAAAGCCTCTGCGTCCACGTATTCGAACTCGCATTACGCTTGCCGACGATCATGATCCGTTGGACCCGATAAGCATAACGGTCTAGCGCACCAGTCCATAAGAAAAAAACGGCCGTCCGGGATAGCGATCCCTGAACGGCCGCTTTGCAGCTGCCTCGATAGATTTACTTTATCTGTATCTTTCTGCTCCGTATCTGCTCCGTTTCTTTCTGCATTATGCTCGGCCTACAGCCCAAGCCTTTGTTCCAGCTCCCTCTGCTGGGCCCGATGATGACGGAAGTGCATGCCGGACAGCTCGAACCACTCCCGGGCGTTCAGCCAGCCGAATCCGCCATGTCTGACTTTGCTGTCCGGATGGATCCGATTCAGCTTTTTCTCCCATTCCTGCATCCGTTCCAGTACATGCTCCAGCCTGCGTGCCAGCTCCTCCTTGCTGTCCGAGTTGCAAGGCGAGTTGGCCGGCCCGTCAGGCAGCTTGATTTTCACCGGCGGGAAGCTACCGAGCGCAAACAGCCGCTCGCCCGCCTCCGTCTTCACTGCCTGCTCCTTCTCGCCTCCGGAAGCGCATTTCTCCACTTGATCCAAATAATCAAGGGCCGCAGCGATCATATGATCGTACATCTGGCCGAGCGACCAGACCTCTTCCGAGAATTTGAACCGGAGCTGCTCCGCCGTGTATTTCTGCAAATCATGGATGTAAGACTTGATCAGATCCGAATAAGTCATGGACTTATGGCGCTCCTTTCAAGACCGTCTTTATCCCGAAGCTATCGGGAAGCTTCTCCTCAAAAAGCTCTTCCCGCATGGGAGCCGGCAGTTCTGCTGCTTTTCAGTGATGTGCCGATAGCGATGTGTGGACCGTCAAAGGCTGCCGGACCGAACTCCGGTTCAGGAATCCAGCCACACCTTGCCCGTCTCGGAGCTGTCGCAGCCCGTAATGGCGCCCAGTTCCCTTCGGAAAGCTTCCGATTGAAGAATATCCATCAGCTTGCCGATCCACGGAGAGTTTTCCGGCTTTTTGACCACAACCAGATCGTAGCGCTCGCGGATCAGCGGGATGAACTCTACGTTCCCTACGGAACCTTCGCCAAGCGCCGATCCGACTCCGAGTACGGAGCCTACTGCGACGCCGGCTCCCGGACCGGCTTGGACGCCGAATCCGACTCCGGGCGCTTCGCCTGCCCCATCGGCGGTTCCTGCGCCGTCATCGGCTCCCGCGCCTTCCGCTTCTCCACCGGGCGGATCGGCCGGCAGCGGCCGCCCGTTCACCGATCTTGCGGATGCGCCTTGGGCTGCCGCCGACATCAGCAGGCTCGCCGCGCTGGATATCGTCCGCGGCTCCCTTGCCGGCGCCTTCGAGCCGAACCGCGCCGTGACGCGTGCCGAGTTTGCAGTCCTGCTGCACCGCGCCCTGAAGCTTCCCGAAGCATCGGCATCCGCCGCGGGCAAGGCGCCGTTCAAGGATGTTCCCGCAGACTCCTGGTACAGCCAGGCCGTTGCCGCTGCCGCCGAAGCAGGCCTGATCTCGGGCACCGGCGGCGGAGCCTTCGAGCCGTCCAGGGCGCTGACCCGACAGGAGCTCGCCGTCATGGCGATGCGTGCTCTGCTGCTGCTCGGCACGTTCGAGGAACCGGACGCAGCAGAGACCGCTTCCCTTCTGGGCGCATACAAGGACGGCGGCAAAACCGCCCCTTATGCCCGGATCTCCCTCGCCGGCCTGCTGCAAGCGGGCATTCTGTCCGGGCTTCCGGACAGAATGCTCGCCCCGGCGCAGCCTGCCACGCGCGCGCAAGCGGCCGTCCTGCTGCTGCGGCTACTCGGCAGCTAAGCCGATCTCCGCCGTCCCAATTCCATGAACGCAGCCGGAATTTCCGCCTCTTGGCGGGGTTCCGGTTTTTTGGCTGCGCTTCTATTTTCCATGCGGTGCAGTTTCCGTACATCCTTTTGCGGCACAGGCGATCGGCATTCCATTCGGCATGGGGCGGCCAGCCCTCCGTCCTTCCCGATCTGCCTTGGGCATCGGCTTTCTGCTCAAGGGGTTCCCGCTGCTTTCTTTCCAGGTTTCCCTGCTTGCCGGCGAGCGCTCCGGAACCCCCTTCCCCCCTTCCGCATACACTGCACGAACAAGCCGGCGGAGAGAGCGGCTGCAGCCGATTTTTCCCGTCTGAATTTCCTTGAGTCCATCCTGTCCTAAAGAGTATACTAGACAAGACTTTCATACTGCCCCGAGGGGAACAAGGAGTGAAACGCCATGGAAGGCGAAGGGCCTACGCCAGCCTCTAGCAACGAACAGCAAACCCAACACCAAGAAGACGACAAGTCGGACCCCGCCTTGCGTGGACGTTGATCTTCCTGCCCTGCAGGCTCTTCTCCGCCCGCCGCCAACGGCTGCGGCATCCGGCTCCTGCTCGTTCTTCCGCGAGAGGAGAATAAGCCATGAAAATCCGCATGGTCAACAACGGGGTGTTCGCCCCCGTCGAAGATTTGCAAGCAACGCTTGCGCCGCCCCTTGAGGGCTTCTACTGGATCGACGCGGACGTCGAGGATCTTGCCGTCCTCCAGCCGCTGTTCGGCCTCCACGACCTGGCCGTCGAGGACTGTCTGAGCGAGGAGGAGCAGCGCCCGAAGATCGAGCTGTACGAAGGCCATTATTTTATCGTTATCAACAGCATCAGGTTCGATGACGAGGAGATCTTCCTCCGGGCGCTCAACATGTTTCTCGGCAGGCATTACATCATCACCGTCACGAAGCAGAAGATCAACGAGCTGCGTTCCCTGAAGCCGATTCTGTGGGAGCAGGACGTCAACCGTCCCGACCGCTTCCTGTACCATCTCGTCGACCTTGTCGTGGACAATTACTTCCTCGTCGGCGACCGGATCGAGGCGCGCATCGAGAGCCTCGAGGAAGACATTCTCATGCATACGAAAAAATCGCATCTCGGCGAGATCATCGGCCTGCGCAGCGAAATTCTCTGGCTCAAGAAGGTGCTCGGCCCTCAACGCGACGTCATCGCCACGCTGAACAAAAAGGATCTGCGCCTGATCGACGACCAGCTGCAGAAGTACTTCAGCGACATCTACGAGAATGCGGTCAAGATCACCGAGACGTTTGATACGTACCGCGACCTCATGGCGAACTTGCGCGAGGCTTACCAGTCCAGCCTGTCCAGCCGCGCCAACGAGATCATGCGCGTGTTCACGGCGCTGACGACGATCTTCATGCCGCTGACGTTCATTACCGGCATCTACGGCATGAACTTCGCCCATCTGCCGGGAGAGCATTTCTATTACGGCTTCTACCTCATCATGGGCTTCATGCTTATGCTGGGCGGCGGCATGCTGTTCCTGTTCCGCAAGAAAGAGTGGCTGTGATGAGAGCGGCCGGTCCCCGAAGACGAAGCAAACCCCTTGCATGAGAGCTGCTTAAGTGCAGCCGTGCAAGGGGTTTGCTGTTTTCGGGAATGATGAGCAAGGAGCGCCGGACGGCCGCTTCCGCACGGAGCTAGGCTCCGAAGCCGCTGCCTCCTGCAGCCGCGCCTGGAAGCTCCGCTTGTTCCGCTTGAAGCGCTCCCTTGACGAAGTCGACCAGCGACAGCAGGACCATTCCGATCAGGAAGAAAGCCGCAACCGACAATATCGCCGTCCGGCTCGAGCCTGTCAGCGTGCCGACAATCGAAAAGACGAGCGGGCCGAGCATGGAGGTGAACTTGCTGGAAAGGGCGAGGAATCCGAACCATTCGCCGGATCTGCCTGCCGGTAGAAGTCCCGCATACAGCGAGCGCGCGGCCGACTGGCTGCCGCCCTGGACAAGGCCGACCATGAACGCCAGGATGTAGAAATGCAGCTGGTTCGTCATGAAATAGCCAAGCACGACGATGACCAGATACACAGCCAGGGAGTACATCAGCATCCGCTTGGCGCCGAATCGGGATACAAGCCGCCCGAACAGCAGCGTCGCCGGCAGGCCCGTGAACTGGGTAATCAGCAGAGCCAGGATGAGATCGCTCGATTCGATGCCGATGCTGGAGCCGTAGATCGTCGCCATGACGATGACCGTGCTGATGCCGTCGTTGAAAAACCAGAAGGCGATCATGTATTTGAGCAGCTCGGGGTACCTCTTCAGCGAGCGCAGCGTTTCGCCCAGGCGCCGCATGGATTGCCAGGCCGTCCGGCCTACCCTCCTCAGCGCCGGTCCCGACATCCGCTCCGGACGAGGCTCCTTCCAGTTCAGGAAAAGGGGCAGCGAGAACAGCAGCCACCAGATGCCGACCGTCACGAACGAAGCTTTGGTGGCGGCCGTCGAATCGGCGAAGCCGAACCACTCGGGCTTCTGGATCATGAGGATATTGACGGCGAGCAGCAGCCCTCCGCCCGCATATCCCATCGCATAACCTTGAGCGCTTACCTTGTGCCGGTCATTTTCCGGGATGCCGTCGCGCAGAAGAGCGTCATAGAAGGTGCCGCCGGTCGTGAAGCCGATGATGCCGAGAACGAGCAGGCAGGAGGCGAGGAACCAGTCTCCTTCTCCGGCAAAAGCCATCAGCGAGCTCGGAACGGCTCCCAGCAGGGTGAACGCGATCAGGAACCGCAGCTTTGAGCCGAGCAGGTCGGCCGCAGCTCCCGCGAGCGGCGACAGCAGCGCGACGAACAGCATGGCGATGCTCTGGGTGTTGGCCCAGTAGACGGAAGCCAGCGAGCCTTCAAGGCCTTTTCCCGCGACCTTGTCGTAATATACCGGCATGACGGCCGCAATCATCGTCGTAGCAAACGCGGAGTTGGCCCAATCGTACAAGATCCAGCCCCTGACAGCCTTTTTGTCCATAAGGAATGCAATCCTCCTCCGATTCGGCTCCGGGCAGGCGGCCGTATGCAACAGCTTCGCCGTCCGAAAACCTTTTCCTGCTGAAGGAGCAAGCGCTGGAGGTCAACTTATTGTAAATTTCCGGAAGCTTTACCCGCCCTGCTCTCTTCTATATACTAAGAAGAAATGATAAAAAACTCTTATCAAAAGGAGGGAAACCTCTGAATATCAGCCAGCTCGAAACGCTGCTCACCATCTCCAAGACGATGAGCTTCCGCAAGGCCGGGGAGCAGCTCAACCTGACCCAGCCGGCCGTATCGGCCCAGATCAAGAGCCTGGAGGAGGAATTCAAGACGGTGCTGGTAGACCGCAACCAGCCTGTGACTTTGACGGACCGGGGACAGGTGTTCCTTGACCATGCCGTGCGCATCCTGTCCATCGTCGAAGAGCTGAAGCAGAAGCTGTCCGACCTGAACCATATCCCGCAAGGCCATATCGTGCTCGGGACGACGAGCTCCATCGCCATCCAGATTCTGCCGCGGGTGCTGTCCTACTTCCAGAACCAGTTCCCGCTGATCAAGACGACAATCCATTCGATGCCGTCCTCCCAGGTCATGGCCAGCGTGGAGAAAGGCAGCGTGGATCTGGGGATTACTTACCTGTCCGAAAAGAATCCGAATCTGCAGACGTCGGCTCTTTACTATGATACTTTCGAGCTTGTCGTATCCCCCGCGCATCCGCTGGCCGAGCTCAAGCATGCCTCCATCGACAAGTTGAAGGACATTCCGCTGATCATGCTGTCTCCCGATACGCTCGGCAGGCGCTTCGTCGACCGCATCTTCTCCAAGAACGGCATCATTCCCAATATCGTGATGGAGCTGTCCAGCAGCGAGGAGGTCAAGCGGATGGTCGAGATCAACCTGGGAGCCGCGATCGTCTCCAACCTGTCCATCGCCAACGAGCTCCGGGCGGGCACGCTGCGGATGATCCGGGTGACGGAGCTGGAGGTCACCCATCCGATCGGCGTCGTCTACAAGTCGGGAAGATATTTGAACTCCGCCATGCAGCAGTTCCTGAGCGATCTCAAGGGCATGCCCGAAGCGCAGTTCATCAGCAGCGAGTAGTCCAATAGATTTGCTTTGAATCCGATACGAGCTTGAGGAGGAAACGATCACATGAAATTCGATCTGCACACCCATCACAGCCGCTGCGGCCATGCCGAAGGAAGCATCGAGGACTATATCCGCGCCGCGATCGACGCCGGAATCGGTGCGATCGGCATCTCCGACCATTCCCCCTACTTCGGCAGCGAAGAAGACCATCCCGAGCCGGGCATTGCGATGGCCCGCAGCTCTCTGCCGGGCTACGTCGAGGAAGTGCTGGCCCTGAAGGCCAAATACGAAGGCAGGATCGAAGTGCTGCTGGGCATGGAGTCGGATTTCTTTCCGGAGCATGCCGATACATACCGCAAGGCTTACGAAGCCTATCCGTTCGACTATATCATCGGCTCGGTCCATTTCACGTCAGGCAAAAGCATCTTCAACAAAACCCGCTGGAAGGGATTGTCGCAATCGGCGCAGGCCGAGCAGAAGCGCGAGTATTATGAGCTGATCCGCCAATCGGCCGTCAGCGGCATGTTCCAGGTGCTCGGCCATATCGACGCGATGAAGGGATATTATCCCGCCTTCTCCGGCATCCCTGCTTCCGAGAGCATCGACTTGGCTCTGCAGGCTATCGCCGGAAGCGGGGCGTCGATCGAGATCAACACCTCCGGCAAAACGAAAACGGTCGGCGGCTGGTACCCGTCCAACGAAATTCTGGAAAGAGCTCATTACTTCGGCGTCACATGCAGCTTCGGCTCGGATTCCCATGTGCCCTCGCGGGTCGGAGACGACTTCGAGGAAGTCCGCGCCCTGCTGAAATCGATCGGTTTCCGGGAATGGTTCTTCTATCGGCAGAAGCAGCCCGTGGCGGTGCCTCTTTGATCAGCTGACGCTTCTCCGCAAGCGTTCCCAACAATGTTCAACGGATCAGGCATTCCCGCAGCCTTCAACGGACCAGGCATTCCGCAGCCTTCAACGAATCGAACATGCCAAGAGCCATGGAAGGATTCAAGCTTTTATGTTCAGCTTTGATCTGTCTTACCGATCTGTCTGTTTTCGAGCCCTTAGGGGCTCTATTTTTTATTGGACAAGCCTTGACAAATCTTTTTCTGGAAAGGATTGCAAAAACTAATATAATTAGTTATAGTAAAACTAAAGGTATTAGTTTTAGTAAAGAGGAGGATTTCCACGATGAGCTTCATTGTGTTCATGCTCTTGTTTACGGTCGGAATGGGTTGGGCGGATGCCCGGATAAGACGTGCTTCTATTCAAGAAAAGGGGTGAGGAAATATGTTCGCCGGACATTTCGGATTAGCCGCAGCCGTTAAAGCCAAAACTCCTCAGGTTCCTCTTTGGACGCTCATGCTGGGCACGCAGCTGCTCGACGTGCTTTTCGTTCCCTTCCTTCTGACGGGCAAGGAAACGTTGGAGGCTGTCCCAGGCGCCGATGGTTACGGCGGCTTCATTATTCATGCGGATTATACGCACTCGCTGGTCGGCACCTTGCTCCTTGCTCTGATTGTCGGATGGCTCGCTTCCCTGAAATGGGGCCGCAGGGGCGGCTGGACGATCGGCGCCGTCGTCTTGAGCCACTGGGTGCTTGACCTCGCCATGCACCGCGCAGACATGCCGATTTTCCCCGGAAATGCTGGAGACCTGCCGCTCCTCGGTCTCGGATTGTGGCAATGGCCGTCGATAAGCATGGCCGCCGAGCTTGCACTGGTGACTGTCGGCGCCATCCTGTATGTGCGCTCTCTGCCCGCTGCCGGCAACGCATCGATAATCCGCAGCCGCAAACTGTGGACCGGCGCGGCCATGTGCGCTCTGCTCCTGCTCTCGCTTGCGTCGGATACGCTCGGGTGGGGCTGACGGGAGCAGCCTCAATGCGGTCGGCATCAAAGCCCGTATGATTCAGCCGGCTCCGCATGGTAGACTGTAATTGCCAGTCCATGCCGCCCCTCCCTTCAAGAGGGCAAAAAAAAGTGGACCTCCCATAAGGAAGGTCCCAAGTATATTTATTAAAAGGGGGTCATGTCACTATCTTAACCCCTGATTGTAATAGCGGCGTGACAGGAATATTTCATTTGTGTAACAGATTCTGTTTCCCACTCCCATACAGGCAGCAAAGGAGCACCGACCCTCATGACAGCCCCTGCAATATGGCTTCTGATCTCGATCGGCAGCGCGGCCGTATTCGGCCTCGCCGGCTGGTGGATGAAAGTATCCCAAATGCGCGGAGGGAGCAGCACCTCCCTCCTACTGGGATTGTACGCGACAGGAACGGCCGGCTTTCTCTTCCAATGCGTGGCGGACGGAAGCTGGACGGACGCGCTCGGCTGGAAAGCCTGGGTCGCAGGAGCGGTTGTCGGAGCCGGCTCCGCCTGGGGCAACGTCGTTTTCATGCAGGCGCTGCGCTACGGCCCGGCCAGTCTCACCTCGCCGATTACGAACCTCAACATCGTCCTTGTCGTGGCGATGTCGGTATGGATCTACGGAGAGCCGCTTGGAGGCTGGGAAGCGGCCGGAATCGTCCTGCTGCTGGCAGCGGCAGTGCTGATTGCCTTGCGCCGCTCGGAGCCGCTCTCGATCGGAGACCGGCGCTGGTTCCTGTATACGGGGGCGGCCGTCGTTCTGTTCAGCTTCCGCAACGGAGGCTTGAAGGTGACGAGCGAGCTCGGCCTGCCCTCCTCCTCCGTTCTCTTGACCGGCTACTTCCTTTCGCTGCTCTGGTTTGCGGCAGCCGCCCTCAAGGAGCGCTCCGGCCGGAAGACCGGCAGCGCAGCTCCGCAATTCTCTGCCGATGAATGGAGCATCGGCCTCCGTCTCGGCCTGCTTGCGGGATTGTTCTCCTATGGGGGACTCCAGCTCTATGCCTGGGCGCTCGAGACCGGCAAAGCCGGCATAGCCGCTCCCATCTTCGCGACAAACAGCCTTGTCGTGGCGGCCGGCTCGATCCTGCTGTACCGGGAACGCCTGACAAGGCTGCAATGGCTCGCCTTTGCCTGCCTCCTGGCAGGCCTCTTCGTGATCAAGCTATAAGGCAGACGGCAACTAATGCCGCCCTGCGCATCTTCAGCTTTTGGGACGGCAAGCGGCCGAGAACGAGCCGAGCCACTTTTTCCACCAAGCCTTGATCCGGTAAGAAGCGGTAAGCTTCATGACCGATCCCCAGCCGTCGTATTTGCCGCCGCCCGCCCCGATCATCCGGTACAGCTCGTCGACCCGTCCGTTGACGGTCTCCAGCCTGACGTCCTCGAAGCGGCTGATGACGAGAGGGTACGGGTATTCGGGCTCCGGCTCCCCGCTCTTGCCTTCTTCGATCCGGTACCCCATCGTTTCCAGCTTCATCCGCATCAGCTTGCGGCCGTCATGATCGCGGAAGAGCAGCCAATGATACACATTGCGCGGCCTCCGGATATCATCCCCCCGGTTCAGCAGCGCGTACACCATTTGGGCATTGTGGATGAACAGCTCCTCGAGCGTGTCCGGCAGCAAATACCGGTAAAACTCCCAGTCGGAATCCGGCTTGACGTAATGCATCAGCCTGCTGCCGCTTCTTGACGACAACAGCTTCTGCAGCGGCTCCAGCGACGCTCCGCTCTCCATGTAATAATAATATTCAAGCCTTCTCGGCGTATTGATGCGTCCGATATAGACGGAATTCCCTCCCGCTTGCACGGCCTCTTCCAGCTCATGCTCCATCCTCTCCAGCTCGGATATCATGCTTTCCTTGTTCTTATGCCGGCTGCGGATGGAGTAGAGGTTGATTGTGATCGACAACAGCTGGTTCAAGCCCGGCGGGTGCGCATCCTGTTTCCAGGCGCAATTGACAAGGATCCTCATCAATTCCTTGTCCTCGGATTGGCGTTCGAAAAAGCCCCAGTCGTCTGCCATCGCCGCACCTCGCTTTCTGACGGTTCACCCCCGTCAAATGTCTGTCTATTATACAGGACCGCTTCGGTCCGGCAAATCGTTTTTTTGTCCGTTCTAGTCCAAAGACGCAGCGGAGCTGGAAAAGTTGCGGGGTTCATCCGGCATTTCAGGACAAAAAAGCCTCTTCCTGCCAGCGCCAGCGTAACCGGCTGCCGGACAAGAAGAGGCCATTCGGATGATGGTCAGCTCAAGATGGCGTCGATGGAATAGGCTCCTGCGCCGGTGAATGCGACAGCCAGCGCGATCGCGATGAGAACGAGATTGTACTCGTAGCCGTTGGACGTCGCCCAGATGCCGTTCGCTCCGTGAACCTTCGCGATCGCGACAAGCATCGGGATAATGATCAGCGCCGCGGCGATCCACACCCATAGACCAAGCGCCAGCAGCAGCCCTCCCAGCAGCTCCGAGAGCCCCGCCAGCACCGCCATCAGCACGCCGGGCTTGGCGCCGAGCGACTCCAGCCAGCCTGCCGTCCCCTTGATTCCGTAGCCTCCGAACCAGCCGAACAGCTTCTGCGTGCCATGCGCCGCGAACAGCAGCCCCGCTACAACCCTTAAGATAAGAATGCCCGTATCGAACATATTGAACCCCGCCTCTTCATAGAATGTATTCGTCTGTTGCTTGACTGGACTTATCATAAAACATTAACTAACTTTAGTCAAGTTAATATATTAAATTAATTAGTTCAGGGACAGTCGCTTACATTTCCTTAGTTTATATGGTACAATGGGTGCACAAGAAGGAGTGATAAGAATGGACTACTCCACCATGTGTCCCAAGTACGAAGCCGCTATCGAGCTGCTTGGGAAAAAGTGGACGGGCCTTATCATCCGGGTGCTGCTCGGCGGGCCCAAGCGGTTTAAGGAAATCAAGGAACAAATTCCGGAGATGAGCGACAAGATGCTGACCGATCGGATGAAGGAACTCGAACAGGCGCAAATCGTGAACCGCAAGGTTTATCCGGAGATGCCTGTACGGATTGAATATGAGCTGACCGACAAAGGACATCATCTGCAGCCTGTCATCGAGTCCATTCAGGACTGGGGAGAGCATTGGATGTAGCGTTCCGAGCCATCTGGCCGCCCGACGGGCGGCTTTTTTGCTGTTTCGGGCTCCATCCCCATCCCCTCTAGTTCCGCTCGATGGTGGAAATCCGTACCTGCGGGAGCTTATACTAGAATGGACATCAATAGCGGACAGTGAGGGTGAGGCATGGATACGATCAAGCAGGCATACAGGGACTTGGGACTGCCCGACAACGCTTCCAAGGAAGAAGTCGAGAAAAAATACTCCTTGCTGCTGCGCAGGGCCCGCAGCCAGCAAGGCCGCGGCGGGGACGGCGAAGCGGCAGGATCTCCGAGCCTCGAGACGATCAATGCGGCGTACCGGACGATCCTGGAGCACGAGGAAACGGCGGCGCGGGAAGAGTACAACAAGAAGGCGTACGGAAAATACAAGGGAATGGCGGGATCCGCGCAAAAGGTGGACCACTTCTTCAGCTATTATAAGTTTCACTTGCTGGGCGCGATCGTGCTGATCGCCGCCGTCGTGTACGGCATCAACGCTTACCTGAACCATAAGGAGGAGCAGGCCGAGCTGGCCAAGCTTCCTCCGGCCGCCCTGGCTCTCTCCTATTTCGGCGAATTCGGCTCGCCCGCCGGAAGCGACGTGACGACAGCCGAGCAGCAGCTTGTGAGCCGGTTCCCGGATTGGAAGCGAGTGATCGTCCATCTCACCTACGTACCGGCCGATCCCATGTCCGGGCAGGACATGGCCATGGTCCAGAAGAGCGTTCTCGATCTCATCACGAACAAGGACGACGTCTACTTGATGGATCGCGCCAGCTTCGACAAGCTGGCTTCCCAGAACGCCCTTCTCCCTCTGGAGACCCATAAGGATGCGCTCGGCTCCGAATACAACGACGCCCATGCCTTGAGCGCGGCTGCACAGGATACTCCGAACGAGCAGCATGTGTACGGCGTCGATGTCACGGACAGCCCTCTCGTCAAAAGCATGGGCCTGGAGGGCGGCCGCTTCATAGCCGGCATCCGCAGCGATACGACCAGGCTGGACAATTCCTTGCAGTTCATCCGGGCTGCCTTGTCGGATACTTCCGCTCCTTAGCCCTTCCTCCAACACCTGCAAATCCGATTGCGGGATCAGCCAAGCGGCCCTTCCTCTACAGGAAAGGGCCGCTTGTTTCATCTTTTGAACCGATCGGGTATGCATGGTTGACAGCTTCATTTAAATTGCATACAATCTAATTAGAGTGAGAAGATGGATGGAGGCGATACCGATGTCTATTTATGATATTGAAGTCGAGACGGCGCGCGGCGCCAAGGAGACGCTGGAGCGGTACAGAGGCCAAGTGATGCTGATCGTCAATACGGCGACCAAGTGCGGCCTGGCGCCTCAGTTCGACGGGCTGGAGAAGCTTCATCAGACATACGGGGACAAGGGGCTGGCCGTTCTCGGCTTTCCATGCGGACAGTTCGCCAACCAGGAACCCGGCGACAACGACCAGATCCAGGAAGCATGCAAAATCAATTTCGGCGTCACGTTTCCGCTGTTCGCCAAAGTCGACGTCAACGGGAGCGGCGCCCATCCTCTCTTCCGTTATCTGACCGAGAACGCCAGAGGCTTCCTCGGCTCCAAGGCGATCAAGTGGAATTTCACCAAGTTCCTGGTCGACCAGGAAGGCCGCATCGTCAAGCGCTTCGCGCCGACCGACAAGCCGGAGAAGATCGAGAGCCATATCGCCAAGCTTCTCGGTGCGCCGGCTCCCGTATAAGCGCCTCAGCCAAGGAGCTTGCATGAGCCGGATGGAAATACGCGGCTCCGCGCATGAACGAAAAACCCTTAGGGAACAGAACCGGTACCGGCAAGCTCCGCAACCAGGCCGGCAACAAAAAGCTTTAGAACAAACCGGCCAGTTCTATACCAGACAGGAAAGAACAAAAAGACCCCGTACCGGCGACCGGTACGGGGTCTTTCGTATTGCGGGGCGATTACACGCCCAGGAAGTTTTTGAACAGCTGCACCGTCGTGTCGCGGTTGATCGCGGCGATCGACGTCGTAAGCGGAATGCCCTTCGGACAGGACCGCACGCAGTTCTGCGAGTTGCCGCAGCCTTCGATGCCGCCGTCGTCCATCAGCGTTTCCAGACGCTCGGCTTTGTTCATCTCGCCCGTAGGATGGGCGTTGAACAGGCGAACCTGGGAAATCGCCGCCGGTCCGATGAAGCTGGAACGGTCGTTGACGTTCGGGCAAGCCTCGAGGCAGACGCCGCAAGTCATGCACTTGGACAGCTCGTAAGCCCATTGGCGCTTCGTCTCGGCCATCCGTGGTCCCGGACCGAGATCGTAGGTGCCGTCGATCGGAATCCATGCCTTGACGCGCTTGAGGGCATTGAACATGCGCTCGCGGTTGATGACGAGGTCGCGCACGACCGGGAACGTGCTCATCGGAGCGACGCGTACCGGCTGCTCCAGCTTGTCGACCAAGGCGCTGCACGCCTGGCGCGGCTTGCCGTTGATGACCATGGAGCAGGCTCCGCATACTTCCTCGAGGCAGTTCGACTCCCAGCATACCGGAGTCGTGGACGCGCCGTCGGCTTTTACCGGGTTGCGCTGGATTTCCATCAGGGCGCTGATGACGTTCATGTTCGGGCGGTACGGAACCTCAAACTCTTCGGTATAAGGAGCCGCATCCGGCGAATCTTGACGGGTAATAATGAACTTGACCATTTTACCGGTCTTGGTAGCTGTTTCGGTTGCCATTGTCGTTCTCCCTCCTCCTTAGTGCTTGTTGCTCGAGTAGTCGCGCTTGCGCGGCGTAATGAGCGAAGTGTCGACTTCCTCGTACGAAATTTCCGGGCCTTCCGGCGTGAATTTCGCGATGGTCGTCTTCAGGAACTTCTCGTCGTCCCGTTCCGGGAACTCCGGCTTGTAGTGCGCGCCGCGGCTCTCGTCGCGGAGCAGCGCGCCCTTGGTCATCGCCTCGGACAGCTCCAGCATGTTCCACAGCTGGCGGGTGAAGGCGACGCCGGCGTTGTTCCAGCGGGCCGTATCGTTGATGTTGATGTTGGTGTAGCGCTGCTTGAGCTCCTTGATCTTCTGGATCGTCTGCTCCAGACGGTCGTTGTAGCGGACGACGGTCATGTTGTTCGTCATCCACTCGCCGAGCTCCTTGGCCAGCACGTAGGCGTTCTCCGTGCCGTCCATCTTGAGGATGGACTCGTACTTGTCCGTGCGCAGCTTCACTTCGCGGTCGAAGATGCTGGAAGACACGTCTTCCGCGGACTTTTTAAGTCCTTTGATATATTCCACAGCCTTAGGTCCCGTCACCATCCCGCCGAAAATGGCGGACAGCAGGGAGTTCGCGCCGAGACGGTTCGCTCCATGGTACTGGTACTCGCATTCGCCGCAGGCGAACAGGCCCGGGATGTTGGTCATCTGGTTGTAGTCGACCCACATGCCGCCCATCGAATAGTGGACCGCCGGGAAGATCTTCATCGGCAGCTTGCGCGGATCGTCGCCGACGAACTTCTCGTAGATCTCGATGATGCCGCCGAGCTTGACGTCGAGCTCCTTGGGATCCTTATGGGAAAGATCGAGGTAGACCATATTCTCGCCGTTGATGCCGAGCTTCTGGTCGACGCATACGGAGAAGATCTCGCGGGTCGCGATGTCGCGCGGCACGAGGTTGCCGTAAGCCGGGTATTTCTCCTCGAGGAAGTACCAAGGCTTGCCGTCCTTGTACGTCCAGATGCGGCCGCCTTCGCCGCGCGCCGATTCGGACATGAGACGGTTTTTGTCGTCGCCCGGAATGGCCGTCGGGTGGATCTGGATCATCTCGCCGTTGGCGTAGTGGACGCCTTGCTGGTACACCGCGCTGGCTGCCGTGCCCGTATTGATGACCGAGTTGGTCGTCTTGCCGAAAATGATGCCGGGGCCGCCTGTCGCCAGGATGACCGCGTCGGCGCGGAAGGAATGGACCTCCATCGTGCGCAGGTCCTGGCCGGTGATGCCGCGGCAGACGCCGTCCTCGTCCACGACCGCTCCCATGAACTCGAAATGCTCATGCTTGCTGACGAGGCCGGCGGCCTCCCAGCGGCGTACTTGCTCGTCCAGCGCGTACAGCAGCTGCTGGCCCGTCGTCGCGCCGGCGAACGCCGTGCGGTGGTACTGCGTGCCGCCGAAGCGGCGGAAGTCCAGCAGGCCTTCCGGCGTGCGGCTGAACATGACGCCCATCCGGTCCATCAGGTGGATGATGCCGGGGGCCGCTTCGCACATCGCCTTGACAGGCGGCTGGTTGGCGAGGAAGTCGCCTCCGTAGACGGTATCGTCGAAGTGCTCCCATGGGGAGTCCCCTTCGCCCTTTGTATTGACGGCGCCGTTGATGCCGCCCTGCGCGCACACGGAGTGGGAGCGCTTGACCGGCACGAGCGAGAACAGGTTGACGTGCACGCCCGCCTCGGCCGCCTTGATTGTAGCCATCAGGCCGGCGAGTCCGCCGCCGACGACGATAATGTTGTTTTTAGCCATGACTTTGAGGTCCTCCTTGTCTATCGTATTAACCGATCCAGGTACGTACGGCGGATGCCGATTCGGCGAAGTCGCTGCCCGTGAAGGCCACGATGGAAAGCAGGAACAGGGCCGATACAATCACGAACACGCCCATCCAGATATAGGCGGAGACGCGCTGCGCGCGAGGGCCGACCGTAATGCCCCAGCTGACGAGGAACGACCACATGCCGTTCGCGAAGTGGAAGACAGCGGAAAGGACACCGATCGCATACAGCACGATGTAGACCGGATTCGTGAAGATCTCGTGCATCCGGGCGCCGAGCTCCTCATGCGTCAGGTTGCCGAGGGCGACCTGGAAGCGGGTCTCGAAGACATGCCAGATGACGAAGATGAACGTGATCACGCCGGTGATGCGCTGCGCCGTGAACGCCCAGTTGCGTCCGTACTTGAAGCGGGAGTTGTTCCAGTTCGATTGGTAGGCGACATACAAGCCGTATACTCCATGGAAGAGAAGCGGCAGGAATATGCCGAAGATCTCCAGGAAGAGAACAAGGGGCAGTCCGTTCAGGAAGCTGACGCTGTCGTTGAAGCCCTCAGGCCCGTCTTCGAACGCCGAGTAGTTGGTGATGGCATGCTCAACGAGGAACAGGCCGAGCGGAATCACCCCGAGCAGCGAGTGAATCTTGCGCGTTAAGTACGAGTTACCATTCATAAATAAAGCGTTCTCCTTTCCAGCCGTTTGATTTCAGTCATCATACGTCGAATTTTGTGCAAACCTTATCCATTTTACAGCCCGTGCATGGGAGCGTCAACAAATCCCGACGGCTTTCCCCTGCTTTTTCCGGTCACAGTTTAGCCACAGTCTCCATCGTACTCTTTTTTTCCTTATAAAGATATTGTTTATTCCTTATACAATGTTATAACCTATATGCATAAGAGACGACGCCATAAGCCCGAGCTCCCCCGGCGAAGCTGCCGGCATGGGCAGGATAAGATTGGCTGTCTCGCTCGACCATTCTCTTCCTAAGGAACGGAGGCTGCAGGAAATGCTCAACGAAGATCTCAACGTATTCGCCGCCGTGGTCGAGCAGTCCAGCATGAACAAAGCCTCGGCGCTGCTCAACCTTTCCCAGCCGGCGCTGTCGCGGAAGATCGCCAAGCTCGAGCAGGAACTCGGAGCGCAGCTGTTCCGCCGCGTCGGACGGAGGCTGGAGCTGACGCGCATCGGCGAGCTGACCTACGACTACGCGCTCCAGGCCCGCCAGCTGCACCGCAAATATATGAGCACCTTGAGCGAGTTCAAGCATACTCACCGCTCCAGCCTGACGATCGGGGCCAGCCTGACGACGCTGCAGACGACGCTGCCGGACCTCATCCAGGCGCTGACCGCCAGCCATCCCGAGATCGACATCAAGGCCGTCACCGGCAAGACCCATGAGATCGTATCGTTCGTCCGGGACAAAAAAATCGATCTCGGCCTCGTGGCATCCGTCATCGACGACCCGCAGCTGCACTGCGTCCCGCTGTTCGACGACCATCTGGAGCTGGTGCTTCCCCGCTGCCATCTGCTCACCGAGAACGGAAAGCTGGCGATCCGGACGCTCAGCGGGCTGCCGATGATCCTCTTCTCCAAAGGAACCTGGTACCGGAACCTGACCGACGAGCTGTTCGACACCCACAGGCTGCATCCCGATGTCAAAATGGAAATCGACTCGTTCGAAGCCATCCTGCGGCTGCTCCATACATGCGGAGCCGCGACGCTGCTGCCGCACTCCTATATCCGGCAGCAGATGCTGGCGGACAACGACCTTATGGTCGTCCCTGTGCTGGAGCTGGAGCAGACCAAGCGGACCACCTCGCTCATCCATGGCGACCCGGCCCGGCTGGAGCCTGTCGTCAGAGACTGGATCCGCGAGGCGGCCGCGAACTACTTCCGCCGCTCGGCGTCGCCGGCAGCAAGCTTGAAGGCCATGCAGCAGAAAGCCGTTGAAACCAAACAGGCAGGAGTCCGCGTCGACTGACGCGCCTCCTGCCTTTCTTTCTATGCGCTATGCCTGGACTGGAGCTGCCGCCGCTGCGCCGGCAGGCCCGCCCCGTACTTCCACGGCTGGTGTCAGCCGCGGCTCACCGCATTTTCAAACTGCTCGATTCCTTCATTCGTTCCGATGACGACCATGACATCCTTCTCTTCCAGGATGGAATCCGCCTGGGGAGCGATGATGATGCCCTTGGGCTTGTTGATCGCCACGATGCTGCAGCCGTAACGCTGGCGGCTGTCGATCTCGGAAAGCGCCTTGCCGTTGAGGCAGCCCGGAACAGCCAGCTCCGCGACGGCGTATTCGGACGACAGCTCGATATAGTCGAGCAGATTGGGCGACACGAGCTGATGGGCGACCCTGATTCCCATATCCCGCTCCGGATAGATGACCCTGTCGACGCCAAGCTTGTCCAGCACCCGGCCGTGCAGCTCCGATACCGCCTTCACGACGACCTTCCCGACTCCGGAATCCTTGACCAGTATCGCCGCCATGATGCTCGACTGGATGTCTCCCCCGATGGCCACGATGCAGCAGTCGAAGTTGCGGATGCCGATCGCGCGCAGCGCGTCCTCGTCCGTCGCGTCGGCGCATAGCGTATGGGTGAGCAGGGCGCTCATATCGTCCACCAGCTCCTCGCTGCGGTCGATGCCGAGCACCTCATAGCCGAGCTGCATGAGCTCCTTGGCCAGGCTGGAGCCGAATCGGCCCAGTCCGATGACGCAGTACTGCTCTCCTTTTGAACCCTTTCCCATTGTGTCTCTTTATTTCCTTTCCTATCCGATAATAATCTTGCCTTCTGGATTTTTATATAATTCCTTGCCTTGCTTCGGTCTCAGCGCGTAGGCCATCGTCAGCGGCCCAAGCCTGCCGGCGAACATCGTCAGGCTCAGCAGAAGCTTGCTGACATCCTTGAGGCTGGTCGTAATTCCCGTGCTGAGCCCGACGGTGCCGAAGGCCGATACCGTCTCGAACAGAATCCGCAGGAAATCGCGGTCCTCGACGGTGCAGAGCACCATCGTCACGACGAGCACGAGCGCAAGCGACAGCATCGTGATCGTCAGGGCCTTCATGATGCGCTCCTTGGCCAGACGGTAGCGGAACAGGACGATGTCCTCCCTGCCGCGGATCATCGCGCCCATCGCGGCGACGAGCGTCATGAACGTCGTCGTCTTGATGCCGCCGCCCGTCGAGCCCGGCGATGCCCCGATGAACATGAGGATGATCATGAAGAACAGGCTCGCCTGGCGCATCGCGCCGATGTCGAGCGTGTTGGCTCCCGCCGTACGCGTCGTGACGGATTGGAAGAAGGCCGAGAGCACCTTGCCTCCGAAGCCGAGCGGCTCCATCGTTTTGGCGTTGGAATATTCGAAGATGAAGATGACGACAGCTCCGATGACGATCAGGCTGCCCGTGGCCAGCAGAACCACTTTGGAATGGAGGGAGAACCTGCGGTTGTTCCTCCACTCCATCAGATCGGACAGCACGATGAAGCCGAGGCCACCGGTAACGATCAGCGCCATTGTCACGATATTGACGAGCGGATCCGATACATAGCCGGTGAGGCTCCGGTAGTCGCCGAAGATGTCGAAGCCGGCGTTGTTGAACATGGATACGCCGTGGAAGATGCCGAAGTAAACGGCGCGGCCGATCGGCATGTCCGCTGCGAAGCGGACCGCGTACAGCAGCGCTCCCGCCGCTTCGATGACGAGGGAATACAGCAGAACCTTGCGGATCAGCCGGACGATTCCCTCCATGGAGCTCTGGTTCATCGCTTCCTGCAGCAGCAGCCGGTCCTTGAGCGAGATGCGCTTGCGCAGCACGAGGGCGAACAGCGTCGCCATCGTCATGAAGCCGAGCCCTCCGACCTGAATCAGCAGCAGAATGATGATTTGGCCTGCAATCGAGTAATGAGTGCCGGTATCCACGACGACGAGGCCTGTGACGCAGGCCGCCGAGGTGGCGGTGAACAGCGCGTCGATCCATCTCGTGCCCTCTCCGCCGGCCGTGGCGAACGGCTGCATCAGCAGCAGCGAGCCGATGGCGATCATGACGGCGAATCCGGCGACGAGAATGCGCGGAGGCGACAATTTGAAAGCTTGCTTGAATACGGAAGACCATGATTGCATGCCGGCGACTCTCCTTTTGCCTCCATATCCCTGCCGTTCGCGAAGTCCCGGCATCATCGCATGCCGCTTCGAAAGCACAAAAAAAAGCACTGGAAACCCAAGTGCCTGTGCGCCCTGCGAGTCCGGTCAAGCAGCCTCCGAGGTTAGCTGTCGGATTCGGGCATGACGGCTGCCCTATCCGCTCCCGACAGGCTGCCGCCTGCGCCGGAACGGAATTCACCCCAAGCTGCTCCAGGCAGCTATATGGTTCCCCCGTATTCTTTTGGAAATTCGGCTGTTCTATATGGTCGGATTTGATTATATAGGATAGAGGACGGGTTACCAATGTCCCAATCCAAGCTTGCTGGGCGATATGGGGCGGAAAAGAGTGCTGGGACAAGCGCAGCAAGGCGCAATCCTGCCCTTGCTCTTTCTTTTGCGCGAAATCTCGATCTCTCCCTGCCTCGGCATGGATAATTTGAAAGCCGCTGTGGTAAGGTTATAAAAGCTCGCCCTGCAGTCAGGCATCGTCAGGAGGACAATCATGAACAGCTCCGAGTTGGAGAAAAGCTATCGAAAGTACTTTTGGACGGGAATCATTGGAGCCGCCATCTTCCTGATTTTGCAAATCATCCCTTCCTTCGCGGGAGGGCTGTCGGGAGAGGAAGCTTCCGGCAAGCCTGTTCCCAAGGCCGACGCTCAGCAGGCAGCGATGGCTTTCGCCCGGCAGCTGACCGGCTCCGAGCCTCTCACCGCCCATACGGTCCACCAATCCGACCGGGACATCACCGGTTACCTCAGCAAAGAAAAGCTCGCCAAAAAATTCGATGAGGGTCCCGGCAAGATCGTTCCGACCGATACGTGGCAGGTGTCCCTCTCCCTGCCCGAAGGGCAGATGTTCGTCGAGGTCGGCATGTCCAGCGGCCGGGTGATCGGCTGGAAGCAGGTGTTCAAGCCCTCTGCCGGCGAATCCTCGGACGTCCTTGCCCCGAGCGCGGAACAGCTCGACCGTCTCGCCGCCAAGCAAGCCGCCGAGCTCGGCTACGGCAAGCTGGAGAGGGTTGGAGAATCGGCGGGCTACAAGACGGTGTATGCCGTGCAGGGAGGACAGATCGGCCAGGCCCGCCTCACCATCGAGGCCGCTCCGCCATCCGCCGCCGCAGCGGAGTCTGGCGGCAAGACCGTCCTGGCGGAATTCACGCCGCGTTATGAAGTGCCCAAGGATTACCTCGCCTACACGGCGGATCAGGACCGGATCGCCTCCAGCCTGTCGCTGCTGGGCAATCTGCTGCCGAGCGGAATCCTGTTCATTCTCGCCGTCATTTATTCCGTCCTCATGAGGAAGTACAGCTCCTTCCGCCGCCGCGGCTGGGCGATCAGCCTCGTGTTCCTCGGCTTCTATGCCGTCAACAACGTGAACATGCTCGACGGCCTCCGTGCCATGTATGGAGCGCGGCCCAACGCCGAGACCGTCGTCCAGGTCCAGCTCGTCATCACGATGGGCCTCACCTTCCTGCTCGCCCTATCCGCCTACTTCTCCCTCGTCGCCGGGGACGGGTTATGGCGCGCGCAGGGCAGGCGGCTGTGGCTGACCTCCCGCGAGTCCCGCTTCGGAGAGACCGCATGGAGCAGCATGAAGCTCGCCTATGTGCTCGGCTTCATCCTTCTCGGCCTGCAGACCGTTATCCTGGTCGGCCTGTCGGCATTTACCGGAGCCTGGTCGACAAGCGACGTGACCCAGTCGCCCTACAACCTCGCCGCTCCGCTGCTGATGCCGCTGCTGGCGTGGTGCGCGGCCATCCAGGAGGAGGCCGTATACCGGCTGTTCGGCATCGGCCTCCTGATGAAATGGCTGAAAAACCCGTTCGCCGCCTGTCTCATCCCTACGATCATCTGGGCGCTCGGGCATGTGACCTATCCGATCTACCCGTCTACGACGAGGCTGATCGAGCTGACGATTCTCGGCCTTCTGTTCGGATACATCTTCCTCCGGTTCGGATTTTTCACGGCGGTATTCGCCCATGCCATCATGGACTCCGTGCTGATGTCGATCTCGCTCTTCCTGATCGGCGGAGCCGGCAATATCGTTGCTGGCGTCGTCTACATCGCCGCGCCTGCCGGCGTGGCCTGGGCGATGAAATGGTACGGCTCGCGGCGGAGCAGCAGCATTCCGCTGGCGCCCGGTTAAGCTCCAGTCATCAGCGCTTCAGAACAAAAGCAGAGAATCTCCGGATTCTCTGCTTTTTGCTTTGGGCTCACACCCGGTTGACGGCGTACAGAACGAGGGACAGGATCAGAACCGGCACGCCGACTCCGGCCGACAAGAGAGACAGGAAGAGCTTGACCCGCTCCTGCTTTCTCAATCCCAGCTTCAGGACGGAATAGATCGTGATTCCGATCAAGCCGCCTGTCGAGTTGAGGATCACATCGTCGATATCCGCCGCCCCTGCGGCCAGAATATACTGACCGGCCTCCACGCCTGCGCTGAGCAGCGCGACCGCTGCAAGCCTGGGCCATATCGATCCGGACTTGCCGATCAGCATGGCATAGATCCCGGCGGGAACAAAGAGCAGGATATTGCCCCATATGTTGACGTCCACCGCATTCCTGCGCATGCCGCCGTCGGCGTTCATGTATTCCTGGATCGTATGGAATGGGATCAGATTGAAGCTTCTCAAGCCGTCCCCCTCCCTCAGGAAGAGCAGCTCCGCCATCAGCAGCACGTACACCGCCGCCATGCTCCATAACAGAATCGGAACGCAGTTTTTGTTCATGAATTCCCTCCATGCTCGCCGAAGCCTTTTGCCAGCTTCACCATGATAGCATGACGTCATCCAGCGGATGAACTGGACCTTTGTCCGGCCTTTTCCGGGACCTCCGTTCGGGACTCTGCCGGCATGTCAGGCGGGGCAGTCAAGAAGAAGCCGTCAAAAAAGCCTGCTCGGCCAGCCTCCGCCGATCGCGGCGCTGCTGCCAAGCAGGCTTCATTCCGTGTCTTGCCGGTCTCGCGGCATGGGAACGCTACTCTTCCTTGAGAGCCGCCACGATCCGCTCCGCCAGAGCGGAGCCGATGCCGAGCGGCTTGAACTCCTCGGCGGTCGCTTCGCGGATCTTCTTGAGGGAGCCGAAATGCTTCAGCAGCTGCTTGCGCCGCTTCTCCCCGATGCCGGGAATGGAATCCAGCGTCGATTGAACCATCGACTTGCCCCGCTGCTCTCGGTGAAACGTGATCGCGAAGCGGTGGACCTCGTCCTGGATGCGCTGCAGCAGATAGAATTCCTGGCTGTCGCGCGGCAGCATGACCGGCTCCGGCGGATCGCCGACCATAAGCTGCGCCGTCTTGTGCTTGGCATCCTTCACGAGTCCGCATACCGGCACCTGAAGGCCGAGCTCGTTCTCGAGGATGTCGACCGCCGCGCTGATCTGCCCCTTGCCGCCGTCCACCACGATAAGATCGGGAAGCTCCAGCCCTTCCTTGAGCACCCTCTCGTACCGCCGGCGGATGACCTCGCGCATCGTCTCGTAATCATCGGGCCCTTGGACGGTCCTGACCTTGTACTTGCGATACTCCTTCTTGTCCGGCTTGCCGTCGATGAAGACGACCATGGCCGATACCGGATTCGTTCCCTGGATATTGGAGTTGTCGAACGCCTCGATGCGCCGGATCGTCGTCAAGCCGATGGAAGCTGCCAAGCCCGAAGCGGCTTTGACGCTGCGTTCCTCATCGCGCTCGATCAGCTTGAATTTCTCGTCGAGCGTCACCTTGGCGTTGCCCTCCGCCATGCCGACGACTTCGCGCTTGCGCCCCCGCTGCGGCATGTGGACCTTGATCTTGAGCCAGCTCTGAAGAGAAGTGCGGATCTCCTCCGCATGGGATCCCGCGGCAGCCTCGCCGCCGTCGTCCGCTGCGACCTCTGCAATCTTCGCAGATGATGCCGCCGCTTCAGATTCTTCCATCTCCACTTCAGACGCAGATGCCGCCGCTGCGGCGGCTTGATTTTCGCGGCCGGCGGACGGCCCGGAGTCTGCCGTTTCTTCCGGCGCACCGGCATGAAGCTCGCCCGGCGGCACCGGCAGGAGAATTTCCTTCGGCAGAGCCGGGTTGTCGCTGTAGTACTGGGTGACGAACGTCATGAAGTCGTCATATGCCTCGCCGTAATAAGGGAAGGTCGTCGTATGGCGCTCGATCAGCTTGCCGCTGCGCATATACAGAATCTGCACGCACATCCACCCCTTGTCGGTGGCATAGCCGAACACGTCGCGGTCGAGCGCGTCGGCGAGCGTGATCTTCTGCTTTTCCATGACGGCATCGATCGCCGTGATCTGATCGCGGTATTCCTTGGCGCGCTCGAACTCCATCGATTCCGCAGCCTCCAGCATTTTGCGCTGCAGCTCCGCCTTGACCTCGTCCTGGCCGCCGTTCAGGAAGCGGGCGATCTCCTGCACCATGGAGTCGTACGTCGCCTGCTCCACCGGGAATTCGCAAGGTGCGAGGCACTGGCCGAGATGGTAGTACAGGCACACTTTGTCGGGCAGCGTGTTGCATTTGCGAAGCGGATACAGGCGGTCCAGCAGTTTCTTGGTCTGCTGCGCCGCATAGGCGTTCGGATACGGACCGAAATATTTGCCCTTGTCCTTCACGATCCGCCGGGTAACCTCCAGCTTCGGATGCTTCTCATTCGTAATCTTGATATAAGGAAAGGACTTGTCATCCTTCAAAAGCACGTTGTAGCGGGGGTGATACTGCTTGATCAGGTTGCACTCCAGAATGAGCGCTTCCATGTTGCTTGCCGTGACGATATATTCAAAATCCCGGATTTCCGAGACGAGACGCTGCGTCTTGCCGTTATGGGTTCCGTTGAAATAGGAACGGACACGATTTTTCAGCACTTTGGCCTTGCCGACATAGATGATGGTGCCTTCGCCGTTCTTCATCAGATAACAGCCCGGCTGGTCGGGAAGGAGCGCTAGCTTCCCCTTGATGGGATCCATGGACAATCCACCTTTCGCGGCTCGGCCCCGCTGGCCTTTTGCCGTATTCTCTATTGTAGCACAGGGAGCCGACACCCGTCAGCCGCGGCCGGATCCCGCTTTCGGCAGCGGTTCCAAAAGCCAAATTTCACCTTTACATAACTCCGCCAGGTTGGGTATACTATTACAAGCTGATGCGATAACGTCTTGTCCGGATACATAACGGCCTCCGGGCCGGGACGGCGATACCTGAGTCTTGAAGCGAGGAGGGCGAACAATGGAAAGCGTCAATGTAAGAGATCCGCGCGAGCATCTGAACGAGGAACCGCGTGACGACCTGATGGATCTTATGGTCGGATTCGGCGGCATGCTTGGCTTTATGACCGTTGCCTATATTATCATGGTGGTTGTCAAATACATCATTTCCTAGGCATCCGTTCCACCCACACATTTCAATTCAACCCTCCGGCTCCGGCCAGGAGGGTATTCATTTTTATCGGCCTATTTACTCTTTGGTCGTCGAGACCGACTCAGCAGTACCATCTCATCGCGCTCGCTCCAGGAGCTGCAATCATGATGCCGAGCCTCAACAGCTCTGTGCCCCAGCTCGCCATGGCCGCAGGCGCCGGTATGAAGGGTCTGGAATGGGATGACGCCAACTGAATCCAGATCGGGCACTTGATTTGCCGCGCATGACTCCAGGCGCAAGGCCGGCCGGCAGAACCAAAAAGGACGGGATAGGGGCAACCCCTATCCCGTCCTTTTATCCCTGCTCGGCTTGCATTGAATTCATCCCTGTGCCGCGGCGGCACCCTGCTGCCGAAGGGCGGCGGCATCGAACCGCTTGCGCTCCGTACGGTCGATCTGCACGATGCGTCCGTCATGAACTGTAATGACCACCGCTCCGTACTCCAGCCCGTTGACCTGGTCGGCGATGCGCTCCAGCCAGGCTTCATCCAATTCCACAGGTTTCGCCATCCGTTATCCCTCCAGTGTTTCTTTATTCCGCTGCGCGGTTTTCCATTCCACGAGACTTTTCGCGCCAAGCGTAACAAGCGCCAGCATCATCAGCAGCGAAGCCACGGCAAAGGATGCCGAGAACTGATACTCGTTGTACAGTATTTCCACATGCAGAGGCAGGGTGTTCGTTTCTCCGCGGATATGTCCCGATACGACCGATACGGCGCCGAACTCTCCCATGGCCCTCGCGTTGCAGAGCACGATGCCGTACAGAAGGCCCCATTTGATGTTGGGAAGCGTAACGTTCCAGAAGATTCGTAATCCCTTCGCCCCAAGCGTGGCGGCTGCTTCCTCCTCCTGCGTGCCCTGGGCCTGCATAAGGGGAATCAGCTCTCGGGCTACAAAAGGAAAGGTCACGAACATCGTCGCGAGCACGATGCCTGGAGTCGCAAATACGATTTGCAGATTATGCTCATCCAGCCATGGGCCGAGATAACCCTGGGCGCCGAAGAGCAGCAGGAAAATGAAGCCCGCGATGACGGGCGACACCGAGAACGGCAGGTCGATCAGCGTCACGAGCAGGTTTTTGCCGCGGAAGCTGAACTTGGTTACGAGCCAGGCGGCAGCCACGCCGAAGACGGCGTTCAAGGGTACCGCGATAACGGCTACGAGCAGCGTCAGCTTGAGGGCAGACACGGCGTCGGGATCAGTCAAGGCGCTGATATAAACATCCCAGCCCCGCTTCATTCCTTCAATGAAGACGGTGAGCAAAGGCAGCAGGACGATCAGCGCAAGAAAGACGAAGGCGATGCCGATGAGCAGCCATTTGACGGCACTCGGCTCGCTTACGGGCTTCGCCCGGACAACGGCCTTGGTGGACAATCGGGAAGTTACGGTACCGGCCACAGGGCAATCCTCCTATCGCGACAGCGCGCGCCTGCCGGCCCGCCACTGGATGTAATTGATGAGAAGCAGCATGGCGAACGAGATGACGAGCAGCACAAGAGCGATCGCCGTCGCCTGCTCCAGCTCGAACGACTCCAGCTTCGTCATGATCAGCAGCGGAGTAATCTCCGTGCGCATCGGCATGTTGCCGGAGATGAAGACGACGGAGCCGTATTCGCCGATGCCCCGGGCGAACGCAAGCGCGAAGCCGGTCAGGAGCGCCGGCGTCAGCTCCGGCAGCACGATGCGCAGAATCGTGCGCCATCTTCCGGCTCCAAGCATGACGGCCGCCTCCTCGACCTCTGCGTCCAGATCCTCCAATACGGGCTGGACAGTCCGGACGATGAAGGGCAAACCAATGAAGATCAAGGCGATCGTAATGCCGAGCGGCGTGAAGGCCACCTTGATGCCAAGCGGCTCCAGCCATTTTCCGACCCAGCCGTTAGGCGCGTAGATGGCCGTCAGGGCGATGCCGGCGACTGCGGTCGGAAGCGCGAACGGCAGGTCGACGAGGCTGTCCAGGAACTTGCGGCCCGGAAACGAATAGCGTACCAGCACCCATGCGACGATGAAGCCGAACACGACGTTGATGACCGCCGCCGCCAGCGAAGTCAGCAGGCTGATGCGGTAGGAAGCCATGACGCGGGGAGCGGTCACCGTCGACCAGAACTCTCCCCAGCTGAGCTCCGCCGTCTTGAGCAGGACGCAAGACAGCGGAATCAGCACGATGATGCAAAGGTAGAACACGGTGATGCCCATCGACAATCCGAATCCGGGTAAAATGCTCCGAGTGCGGGAACCTTTCATGTGAAGTCAGCTCCTGTATCGTCCAGAACCTTTTACTTGGATCCCGGCGTGTAAATTTCGTCAAACGTTCCGCCGTCGGCGAAATGCTTCTTCTGCGCTTCGGCCCAGCCGCCGAAGTCCTTGTCGATCTGGAGCAGGTCAAGCTCCTTGAATTTGTCCTTGTACTGCTCCGCGATACTCTTGTTGATCGGACGGTAGAAATTGTCGGCGGCGATCTTCTGGCCTTCGTCGCTGTACAGATACTTCAGATATTCCTCGGCGACCTCGCGGGTGCCCTTCTGGTCCACGACCTTGTCGACGACGGCTACCGGAGGCTCCGCCAGCACGCTGATCGAAGGATAGACGATCTCGAATTTGTCCCCGAGCTCCTTCTGGGAAAGGAAAGCCTCGTTCTCCCACGCAAGCAGGACATCGCCGATGCCGCGCTCCGTGAACGTCGTCGTCGCGCCGCGCGCGCCGGAGTCGAGCACCGGAACGTTCTTGAACAGCTGCTTCATGAAATCCTTCGTTTTGGCTTCGTCGCCGCCGTCCTGCTTGGAGGCGTAGCCCCATGCCGCCAAATAGTTCCAGCGGGCGCCGCCGGATGTTTTCGGATTCGGCGTAATGACCTCCACGCCCGGCTTCACGAGATCGTTCCAGTCCTTGATGCCCTTCGGATTGCCCTTGCGGACGAGGAAGACGATCGTGGACGTGTATGGAGCGCTGTTGTCCTCGTACTTCGAGCTCCAATCCTTGTTGATCAGCCCTTTTTCGGCGATGGCGTCGATATCGTAGCCGAGCGCCAAAGTGACGACATCGGCCTTGAGGCCGCCGATGACGGAGAGCGACTGCTTGCCGGAGCCGCCATGCGACTGCTTCACCGTTACTTCCTGGCCTGTCTTGTCTTTCCAGTATTTCGCGAATGCCGCATTATACGCCACATACAGCTCGCGGGTAGGATCGTAGGATACGTTGAGCAGCTCGACAGGCCCTTTAGGCTCTGCCTTGGCGCCGCCGTCATTGGCTGCGGCGTTGGCCGCGCCTCCGGCATTGCCGGACGCTGCATTTCCATTCTTGCTGTTGTTGCCGGAGCCGCAGGCGGTAAGGGTGAAGGCGAGAGAAGCCGAGAGCAACAGGAGAGGCAGCGTGCGAAGCTTTTTCTTTGTCATGGACGAGCACCCCTTCATGGAAGATAAGTCCGCCTGTTCCGGTGGTCCGGTAACAAGTGAGATAATTCCTAGTTGTTTAGTTGGTTTATGGATCAAATAATACCAGCCTATTCCCATTGGTGTCAACGGATTTTTCAATAACCCTTATAGCGTCCATAACTGCCGCTGATACCGTTCCCATGCGGTGCTCATGTTGATCCGCGTTCCGGAAAGTCTAGACGCCTCGAAGGCATCTCTACCGGATGCGGGCAGGTTCATATTCATCCCCATGGCGCCGCTTGAATGGAAAAGGGCAGCTGAGATTAGCCCCTCAGCTGCCCTTGCCTTTGCCGCCATTCATGTCGTTCCCGCCAGTCCAGCTCTCCGCCGGTTGCGGGCTCAACCCGTTTTCACATGCTCTGTTCTGCTGCTTACCTCAAGTATTTTCCCGTGATCGACTGCTCCGCCCGGACGATCTGCGCCGGCGTGCCCTCGAACACGATCCGGCCGCCTTTGCTGCCTCCGTCCGGTCCCATATCGATGATCCAATCCGCTTGGCTGATCACCTCGAGGTTGTGCTCGATGACGATGACGGTGTTGCCGGCATCCACGAGACGGTTCATGATCTCCAGCAGATGACCGATATCGGACATATGAAGGCCGGTCGTCGGCTCGTCCATCACGTAGATGCTGCCCTGCTTGTGCAGCTCGCTTGCGAGCTTGATGCGCTGGCATTCTCCGCCCGAGAGCGTGCTGAGCGGCTGGCCGAGCGTAACATAGTTCAGCCCTACATCGCTCATCGCCTGGAGCTTGCGCGCAACTTCTTTTAGCTTAAAGAAATCCAATGCCTGCTCCACCGTCATCTCCAGAACTTCTGCGATCGACTTGCCGTTCAGCTTGTACGTGAGCACCTCTTCCTTGAACCTTCTGCCTCCGCAGACTTCGCAGGGCAGCTTCACGCTGTCGAGGTAGCCGAGGTCGGTGTACACGACTCCCAGCCCTTGGCAGTTCTCGCAGGCCCCCTTGGAGTTGAAGCTGAACAAGCTCGGGCCCACCTTGTTCGCGGAAGCGAACGCCTTGCGCACATCGTCCATGATGCCTGTGTAGGTCGCGGGATTCGAGCGCGTCGACACCCCTATCGCCGATTGGTCGATGACGATCGCATCCGGATGCTGGCCGAGGAACACTTCGTTGATCAGCGTGCTCTTGCCCGAGCCGGCGACACCCGCAACGACGGTCAGCACCCCGGCTGGAATATCCACGCTCAAGCTCCGCAGGTTGTGCAGCGTGGCTTCCTTGATGTGAAGCTTGCCGGTCGGCTGCCTGCAATCGCTCTTCAGCTGGAGCGGGCGCTTCATATGGGTGCCTGTCAGCGTGCCGGACTCCAGCAGCTGTTGGAAGCTTCCTTCATACACGATGGAGCCGCCGCGGCTGCCGGCATAAGGCCCGACGTCGACAATATGATCCGCCACCTTGATGACATCGGGATCATGCTCGACGACCAGCACGGTATTGCCCTTGTCGCGAAGCTTCTGAAGCAGCCCGTTCAGCCGGTGCACATCACGGGGATGCAAGCCGACGCTGGGCTCATCGAAGATGTAGGTGACATCCACCAGGCTGCCGCTCAGATGCTTCACCATCTTGACGCGCTGCGACTCGCCGCCGGACAGCGTATCCGTCTCCCGGTCCAGCGTCAAATAGTCGAGCCCGATATCGACCAGATGCTGCAGCCGATCCGACAGCGACTTGATTACCGGCGCGGCGGCCGGATCGTCGATCTCCCGAATGACGGCGATGAGACGGCCGACCTCGATGGAAGACAGCTCCGCGATGTTGTATCCATTGATTCGGCAGTTGAGCGCGGCCCGGCTGAGCCTCGCGCCGTGGCAGCTGGAACAGGCGCCCTCGGTGATGTAAGGCGCGACAGTCTGCTGGGTGCGCTCCGACTTCGTCTTCACATCCTGCTTGATGTATTTGTTCGTGAACTTCTCGATGACGCCTTCCACCGTAATGTTCGTCGCCTTGCCCGCAAAATCCATCTTCACTTTCCTGGCTTTGCCGTACAACAACTGCTCCAGGTCCTCATCGTTATATTCGCTCAGCTTCTTGTCGGTATCGAAGGGCCGCGACTGGACGATCATATTCCAATCCCAGCTGTTCACCGCATAGCCGGGAAGCATGACGGCCCCTTCATTCAGCGACTTCGACATGTCCACCGCCTTGCTCAGGTCGACGCACAGGCTGCGGCCGAGCCCGTTGCACTCGGGACACATGCCTTGCGGGTCATTGAAGGAGAACATGTTCGCTTTTCCAACATAGGGCTGTCCCACGCGGGAGAATAGAAGGCGGAGAATGGGAGAGATATCGGTGATCGTGCCCATCGTGGAATGGGAGCCGCCGCCCAGCCGCTTCTGATCCACGATGACGGCCATGCTGAGGTTCTCGATCGCGTCTGCGTCCGGCTGCGGAAAACGCGGCAGGAAGCTGCGGACGAACATGCTGAAGTTTTCATTCAGCAGACGCTGGGATTCTGCGGCGATGGTATCGAAAACGATCGAGGACTTGCCGGATCCGGATACTCCGGTGAAGATCGTAATCTTCCGCTTGGGAATGCGCAAGGATACGCCCTTGAGATTGTTTTCCCTCGCACCCGAGATGACGATGTACTCCTGATTCGATTCGCTCATGGCTTGACGCCTCCCGATTTTTCTATTCTTTCCTTCCGGCATTTCCGGATGAATTCATGCGTACAAAAAAGAAACGGCAAGAGCTTGTCCGATGATCCGAACAGACCTAAACCGGCTGCAGGTTGCATGCACGGTTTAGGTCTGTTTCGGGTTGAGCAGGTTCCCCTGTCGAACCCCATCGTACAGCATTCAGGACGGGTAAGCTCCCGCCATACGGAATGAAATTGCCTATAGCGCCAACACCTTCTCAAGCTCTCCGCACCATTTGCTCCAGCCGTATTTAGCGCCTTCGAGTCCTTGGGCATTTGTGAATCCGACTTGTTCGAGATGCAGGTTGACCTTTCCGTCCCCCAAATCCTGCAGCGTCCACGTAACCGTGTGCTTCTCTGCGCCGCTTGCCCAGGTATAGGACAGCTTGTCGGGCTCTTCCACGACAAGCACTTCGCCATCGATGATTCCATCCCACCATTCGGACGGCTGGGTGCGGAACTGGAAACGGTGTCCTACGACGGGCTTGAAATCATTTTCCATCGGCTGGCCGTTGTGAATATCGACGACCCACTTGGCAAGCTTGCCGGAATCGGTTATGGCGGACCAAAGCTTCTCGATCGACGCCGTATACTGGAAATCCAAGGATAAGGTTAAACTCATTCTTCTTCCTCCTCTAATAGTCGACTCAGGCGCGACATATTCGCGCTCCAGAACTTGCTGTAGAAAGCGACCCAATCTTGAATTTCTCTTAGCGGAGCGGCATGCAGCCTGAACCGCGTTTCCCTGCCGACCTTGCGGTCGCGCACGAGTCCAGCTTCCTTGAGAATGCTCAAATGCTTGGATACGGCTGTGCGGCCCATCTCGAACTGAGCCGTCAATTCATGAAGCGGCATCTCATCCGCCTCTGCCAGCAGACGGATCAGCCTACGCCTGGTCGGGTCCGCAATCGCGTCATATACATCCCGCAGCGGGCTGTTCTCGCTCACAACACCCTCTCCTACGTATTCAATTGAACCGATAACCGGACACCAATTGGTGACATTTCAATTATAAGACACCATTAGGTGTCTCGTCAATAAAAGAGGTTGTACTTCTCCGGTGAGAACGGTCCATTCTTTCGGCAGCCGTCAATGAGTGCTGGAAAATTAAACACCTGTGAACAGAAGGCTGATGTCCTCATTGCCGTTTTTCGTCTTCCATCCGTTGAAGCCTGCCGCATCGGTTATGCCCGGTTTGAACGTGAGAACATAGACCTGGCCCGGCGTCATATCCTTGGACAGCTTCAGCGTCACCTCGGTGACAACCGCGCCCGTGTTGTTCAATTCGTCATGGGAGATGCCGACAGCATCTCCTCCCTGTTCCTTCATCACGAAATACGGCTCGTTCACGTTTTTCACCGGTTCGCTGAATACGACCTTAATCGTCGTTCGGTTCAAGACAATCACCTGTTTCGCATAAGGAGCCTCGTTGGCGGCTATGGTTCCCGCGAACGCGGATTCGTTCGCGCCGTCCCGCGAGATGAGCGACGACACGCCTGTTACCCTCGCCGTGTATACGTGGCCAGGATCGAACAAGCTCGGATTCGAATCGGTTCCCGTGCGGAATTGGACCGCAACGATCCTTTTCGTTCCCGGCTTGCGGACGACATATTTGCTCCAGCCGGACATCGAGACGTTGGCACCGTTATCCTTGAGAATCGTTGCTGCTAAGGAACCGACGTCTGCGTCCTTGATATCTCTGTCGAACGCGATCTCCAGGGTGTTCTCGTTAACCGCGGCTATGCTCTGAAGCTTCACCGGCAGGATCGGATTGGAGATGCCCCCGAACAGAAGGCCGGATTTCTTATCCATCATGTTGCCAGCCAGGTCGGGAATGCCGGATACGGCAAGGCTGTACACGGTCTTGTCTTGTTGGGCCGATGTCCGAAGCGTGACGGTGCGCCCCTCGTTGTCCAGACTCGCTGATACGATCGCCAAGCCGTCGATGCTGTACCGTCCGGTCTGCACGGCAATGTCCCGATTCACCTTCTCGCTGAATTTGACGGTCAAAGAAGCATCCGCATTCACCTTAAATTCCGAATCGATGATCGCCGGCTTTGTCGTGTCGTCGTTGCCTACGATAGACAAATCCGATCGCGTGTCCATGACGTTGCCGGCGAGATCCTTGACGTTCTTGACGGTCAGCCAGTACCGAGTGTTGTCCGACTGATCCGACGTGGAGAACGTGACCTGCCTCTTGTCCGAAGAGAGCTGCAGCGTCGTTATCTTCAATCCGCCGGAGAACAAGTAGTTCGCGGGACTCGTTGCCGTCTTGGTGTCAACTTGCTCTGAGAACGTCAGGACATAGCTGCGGGCTGTTGACCGGTCGAACGCAGTTATCGTCGGCTTCACCATGTCCGATCTCGCCGAAGTGTACGCCCACGCCTTGCTCTCGATGGTTAAGGTATGCTTGCGGTTTTCGATTTGGTAGCCTGTTGTAAGCAATACCGACATCCCGTCTCCTCCGACCGTCGCGAGAAGGATCGGCACGACGTTGCCGAGATCGTCCCTCAGGGAGAATTGTCCGATATCCGCCGAGTCGGCCTTCGCCTTCAGATTCACCCGCACCGACTGGACGCTCAGTCCTTCGACCGACTTCACGTCGAGCGCACTGGCCCAGCCCGCATAGACCGCGTAGACAGCCTCCACGAGCACACCTCGCGTAGCGTTGACCGTGTAGTCGTTCCTCGGGGCGATCCAGCCTTTGTTAAGAGAGGTTCCGACCGCATCCTTCGCCCAGGCCGATGCTTTGCCAACGAATCCGGACTTCGGATCGGCAGGGATGCTGTTGACCTTCAGCAGCACGACAGCCAGCTCTTCGACCTTCACCGCGGCGGTCGGCTCGAATCGATTATTTCCTTTGCCGACCATGATGCCTGCGCTTCGCACCGCTTGGACCGCTGTGAACGACCAGCGTGTCTTCAGAACATCCGCGAAGCCGACTGTGGAACTGGAATGAGGCAATTCGAGAAGCTTATAGAGCACGGAAGCAAACTGTTCGCGGGACATGGGTTCGTTCAGGCGAGACGATCCGTCCTCGAAACCGGTCATAATACCTTGCCGCTTCAGCACTTGGAACTTCTCCTCCGTCGTGAGCGTCGCCGCTCCCGCGGCTGGGACGGCTAATCCAAGCAGCAACGATAGCGCGAGCAATGCCAGAGCGATTTTCCTCATCTTTGCAGTCCTCCTAAGGGTTTTCTGCCGGAACCGCGGAAGAAGAAAAAACCGCATCGCGGATGCGGGGCCAGCGAATGTACCCTCTTTAACGGCACTATGGAGGAAATGTTTCTGTCGAAGGCGGTCTCATCCAAAACAAGTCACGTTTCGAGCAAACTTCCGGTAATTCGCCGCGGGCTTGTTCCGGCAAAGCGTCATGGGCAAGCTGGTTAGAATCGGTCAAGCAGGGGAAGAAAACGAAAAAAAAAGCCCCGATGCGAGACGGAAGTCTCGATCGGGACGTTATGGCTTGAGATGTTCAGGTTTCCGCTCCCGGATTAGCTCCCCGGGATCCGCGCTTGTTGCTTCCCTTGACCATGATGACCTCCACGAACGGGCGGATCCTGTCCATGATCCGGCGGCCCTTGTGGTATTCCTCCCCGTCCTTGCTCGTGAAGCTGAAATGCTGCTCCAAATCGTCGAGAGCGTGGTTCGAGGTATAGAAGGTCGGCTTGCGCTCCATCCGGTAGTTCAGAATCGAGCCCATGACATGATCCCGAACCCACGGGCTCAGGTTCTCGGCGCCGATGTCGTCGAAGATCAGAATATCGGCTTCCTTCATCAGATCGATCGTCTCCTTGAGACGGCCCGGCTCGCCGAACATCGCCTTGAGATCCTCGACGAAATCCGGCATGTAGACAATGACGCCCGAGTAGCCGAGCTTCGCCAGCTCTCCCATCATATAGCCCATCAGGAACGTCTTGCCCGTTCCGAACTGGCCGGTCAAGTACAGTCCGTCCGTCTGCAGGCCCTGCTCTTTGGTCCGGTCGATATATTGAAGAATCTGCTTGACCGCCGGCAGGCGGGCCGAGTCCTTCCTCGCGATGTCTTCGAAGGAATACGCTTTGGCCAGCACCTTGTCGCTGACGTAGAAGCTGCGGATGCGGCTGCGGATCAGCTCCTCGTTGCGGCGGGCGATGAACTTGCGGCAGGCTGTCTTCCGGTCGATCAGGCGGGTTTCGCCGCTGGAGCCGTCCGCGGACAGCAGCGTATAATGGCCCTGGAAGTCGTTGGGGCATTCGTCCAGTCCCGGGCAGGCCGAGCAGTTGCGATGCTCCTTGACGTATTGATAGACCAGATTGGAATTGCGCCGCACCACGCCTTCGTCAATATCGGGATGCTGCTCCCGCAGCTTGCGGACGCCCGGATCGTCCAGCAGCTCCTGCAGCTGCTTTTGGGCCCGGGCCCGAATCTGGGCTCCTCCCGGCATCGTCTTGAGCAAATCCTTCAGGGATTCCATAGCTGCCTCCTCCTTTCTTTCTCATGCTGGCCGTTTATCCAAAAAGCCCGATGGGCTCAAATTCTACTTGCCGTCCAGCTTGCGCGCAAGCTGCAAAATCTCTTCCAGCTCCTCCGGCGATACCTCCGGAGCGGCGGCGTCATCCCCCACGACCGGCAGCACCGGCTTGCGCGACGCTCCCGTCCGGCGGTAGCCGCCTCTGCCGCCGGCAGCCGGGGCGCTCCGCGGCTGGGAAGCAGCCTGCCCCCTGCCCGGTG